>JAFQSI010000107.1 GCA_017409645.1 Oscillospiraceae bacterium
TCAGGCCCTGGGCCGCCACCTGAAGTTCGCGAACGACTGGAAGAAGTACGTCATCACCTCCGAGCCCGAGTTCGAGCATTACTTCGGCAAGCGCTGCGACAAGAAGCGCAAATTCTACAACGGCAAGATCCAGTGCAATTACTATATGTACACCGGCGGCGACAAGCGCAAGCCCAATAAAAAGTTCTGAGTGCATAGTGCTGAGTGCTGAGTGAAAAAAGATCATTCAGCACTCAGCACTCAGAACTCAGCACTTAACAAGAGAAGGCTAAAATATGAAACATATCTTCATTATAAACCCTGCGGCGGGAAAAACCGACAAGACCGCCGAATACACCGCAAAAATCGAACAAAGCTGCGCCGGACTGGACTACGAGATCGCCGTCTCGAAGGGGCCCGGGGACTGCACCCGGATCGCCCGGGAGGCGGCTGAGAGTGGCGAGGAGGTCCGGCTCTACGCCTGCGGCGGCGACGGGACGCTCAACGAGGTTGTGGCGGGCGCTGCCGGGTTCGACAATGCCGCCGTCACCGTCTATGTGGGCGGCAGCGGCAACGATTTCGTGAAAATTTTCAACGACCGGGACGCTTTTCGGGACTTAAGCCGGCTTCTGGATGCCCGGACGGCGGAATTTGACCTGATCGACTGCAACGGCGACCTCTCCTTAAACATCTGCTGCGTGGGTCTGGACTCGAGGATCGGCGCGGAGATGAGCCGGTTCAAGCGGCTGCCCTTCGTCAGCGGCAGCTTTGCCTACATCCTCTCCATCCTGGCGAATCTGTGCAAGGGCATCTCCGAGCATTACATCGTGGAGGTGGACGGCGAGCGGATCGACGGCGAGCAGACCTTCATCTGTGTGGCCAACGCCCGGTACTACGGCGGCGGCTTCTACGCCATCCCCGACGCCCAGCCCGACGACGGACTGCTTGACATCCTGCTGGTGAAAAAGCTCCGGCTGTGGCAGGTGCCGGGTGCCCTGGTCAAGTACAAGGCGGGCCGCTACCGGGAGCTGGGCGAGATCGCCCGCCACATCCGCACGGATGCCATCACCGTCCGCTGCGACCGGGAGAGCCCCGTCAACCTCGACGGCGAGATCCGCATGGCGCAGGTGGCCCGCATGAAGATCGCGGACAAAAAGATCCGCTTCTTCTACCCGAAGGGACTTACGTACAGTGCTGAGGGCAGAGTGCTGAGTGCTGAATTATGATCACAATGACCGGTTTGCCGCTGTGCAGACCGGTCATTTTCCTTCACTCAGCATTCAGCACTCAGAACTTAGCACTCCCTGCGGAACCTGTCGCATTTCTCCTTGCAAATTTCCGGTTTTCAGAGTATAGTATAATAAACAACCATATGATTTCATCCGAAAGGAGCAACCCATGTTCATTCTCGAAATTCTCAAGGCGGTGCTGTTCGGCATCGTTGAGGGCATCACCGAATGGCTGCCCGTGTCCTCCACGGGTCACATCATCCTGCTGGACGAATTCATCCGGCTCCAGGCCTCCGAGGAATTCAAGTCCATGTTCGATGTGGTCATCCAGCTGGGTGCCATCCTGGCGGTCATCGTCATCTTCTTCAGCAAGCTCAACCCCTTCGACCCGAAGAAGTCCCCCGCCAAGAAGAAGGCCACCTGGGAGCTGTGGTTCAAGGTGTGCCTGGCCATCGTCCCCAGCGGCGTCGTGGGCGTCCTCTTTGACGACTGGATGGATGCCCATCTGCATAACTGGTTCGTGGTCTCCCTGATGCTGATCGTCTACGGCGTCGCCTTCATCCTGGTGGAGCGCCGTAATGAGGGCATCCAGCCCCGGATCGGCAAGGTCTGGCATATCGATTACAAGACCGCCCTGCTCATCGGCCTTTTCCAGTGCCTGAGCCTGGTCCCCGGCACTTCCCGCTCCGGCTCCACCATCCTGGGCGCGATTTTGCTGGGCGTCAGCCGCAGCGCAGGCTCGGAATTTTCCTTCTTCATGGCCGTCCCCACCATGCTGGGCGCCAGCGCCATCAAGCTGCTGAAATTCCTGCTCTCCGGCGCCGCCTTCGGCTTCCAGGAGTTCGTGATCCTGGCGGTGGGCACCGTGGTCAGCTTCGTCGTGTCCATGGCCGCCATCAAGGCGCTGATGAGCTACGTCCGCAAGCACTCCTTCGCCGCCTTCGGCGTCTACCGGATCGTGCTGGGCGTCATCGTGCTGGCATACTTCGCCATCAAGGCCATCCTCGCCTAAAAAACTCGGCCCCCTCTCAGAGGGGGCTGGGCTGCGAAGCAGACCGGGGGAGTGTCCCATCATCGGAGGTACACCCCCTCCACCGCTGACGCGGTCCCCCTCCCCCTGTGGGGGAGGCAAGTATGTACACAACCTATACAACTGGAGGAACTACTTATGAACAAACCCGTACTTGTGGTCATGGCCGCCGGCATGGGCAGCCGTTACGGCGGCCTGAAGCAGCTCGACCCCATCGATGACAACGGCCATGTGATCCTGGACTACTCCGTCTACGA
>JAFQSI010000108.1 GCA_017409645.1 Oscillospiraceae bacterium
GACGAGATCGACATGGTCATCAACATCGGCTGGGCCAAGGACGGCAAGTGGGACGCCATCACCGCCGAGATCGCCGCCATCAAGACCGCCTGCAAAGGTAAGCTGCTGAAGGTCATCATCGAGACTTGCCTGCTCACCGACGAGGAGAAGATCCGGCTGTGCAAGTGCGTCTCCGACTCCGGCGCAGACTATATCAAGACCTCCACCGGTTTCTCCAAGGCCGGTGCCACCTTCGCCGACGTGGAGCTGTTCGCCAAGCACGTGGCTCCCCATGTGAAGATCAAGGCCGCCGGCGGCATCTCCTCCCTGGAGGACGCCGAGAAGTTCATCGCCCTGGGTGCAGACCGTCTGGGCACCTCCCGCATCGTTAAAATTGCCAAGGGTCTGGCAAACGACGGCACCTATTAAGAGTGAAGATTGAAGAGTGGAGATTGGAGATATCTTCACTCTCCACTCTCAACTCTCCAATCTACAACATGAAAAGGAGATACAATTATGTCTAACTTCCCCTCTACTCCTCATATCAATGTCCTCAATGAGATCGGCTTCGGCAAGACCGTTCTGATGCCCGGTGATCCTCTGCGCGCCAAGTTCATCGCGGAGAATTTCTTCGAGAATCCTGTCCTGGTGAACAATGTCCGTGGCGTCAACGGCTACACCGGCTACTACAAGGGCGTCAAGGTGTCCGTCATGGCCTCCGGCATGGGTATGCCCGCCATCGGCATCTACTCCCATGAGCTGTTCAACTTCTTCGGTGTGGAGAACATCATCCGTGTGGGCTCCGCCGGTTCCATCCAGGACCATGTCAACCTCTACGACATCGTCATCGCCCAGGGTGCTACGACGGATTCCAACTGGCACAAGCAGTTCCACCTGCCCGGCTCCTTCGCCCCCATCGGCAACTTCGACATGATGTGCGAGGCCGTCAAGGCCTGCCAGGAGTACGGCGCCACTTATCACGTGGGCAATGTCAACTCCTCCGACGTCTTCTACGGCGACCACATCGGCGTCCCCGAGGGTCTGGACAGCGTCTACGGCCTGAAGAAGATGGGCGTTCTGGCTCTGGAGATGGAGGCTGCTGCCCTGTATATGAACGCTGCTCGCTACGGCAAGCGGGGCCTGTGCATCTGCACCATTTCCGACCACGTCCTCAAGGGCGTGGAGACCACCGCAATGGAGCGCCAAACTGCCTTCACCACCATGATGAAGGTGGCCCTGGATGTAGCGGTCGCTATGGAGAACAAGTAAAAAACTGAGTGATGAAAGAAGCCGCGAGACGGGGTTGTTGAACCAGGAAGGGCGGTGAAGCCATGCGTTCTACCTCTGAGAGCATCACCTATCCGCTGCTGCGGCAGCGGGGAGATTGGCTGCTGATGGGCTGGATCCTGTTTATGATCGGACTGGTGCTGGATGCGGAGCTGGTCATGGAGCCGCTGGGGCTGCTGTTTCTGGGTCCGCTGGCGCTGGGGCTGACGCTGGCGGGGGCGGCGATGCTGCTGACCTGCCAGATGCGGCTCCATCTGGTTCCCGAGGGCGCGGCGGTGTCCTTTTTCGGGCGGACGCTGCGCCGGTATCCCGCCGAAGAGCTGGGGCTGATCTGCCGGTATGACCACCGGACGACGGACGGCATGGTGTACCGGTACCTGTGCATCTGCGCCACGGACATCCCGGGCCTTGCGGCCATGCGGGAGAGAAAGCTGCGCCGCTCCAAATTCTACCGGGACGGCGTGGATCGGCGCAAGGCAAGGGGGGACTGGGAGCTGTCCTTCGCCATGGAGCAGCTTCGCGGGATGACCCGGCTGAACAGAGTCCTCCCGGCGCGGAAATGGGTGCTTTGTCTGGAGGACGAGCCCATCACCGCGGAATTTTTGAAACGATTTTACCCGGAGATCCCCTGGCTGGACCGGCGAAAGGAACACACCCGCAGACCCTATTCCCTGGGCGGAAGCATCCGCCGGAAGCTGGATGCGGAAACACCGGCGGATTTTCTGCGCTCCTGTCCGGATGTGGTGGAGGCCATCGGTATGCAGCCGCTTCTGGTGACGCTGATACCGATGCTGGTGCTGGTGCTGGCGGGCTTCTTGCTGCTCTGTGTGTCGGAGTGGCTGGGGATCGCCGTGATGGTGTTGGCTATGATCTGGCTGTTTGGCACCATGGTCGTGCTGGAGCGGCGCATGGGCGGCAAGGAACGGCTGAGCCTGACACCCGAGGGCATCCATGTCCGTCCCAAGGGCAGGGAAGCGGTGCTGATCCCGGCCCAGTCCCTCAGGACCCTCTGGCGGTTCCAGATGAACGCCAAGGGCGGCCCGATCCGCTATCTGGCTGTCTCCGCCCGGACTGTGGAGGAGCTGGCCCGGATGGAGGAGACGGACATGGAAAAGACCCGGCGCGGCCGGGAGGAGCTGGAGGCCTTCCGGCTCTGTGACAGCTGGCAAGCCATCGCCGCCTGCCGTCAGATCCGCCGCAGGATGCTTCGGTGGGGCTACGGCGACCGGGAGCTGCTGCTGATCGCCCATACGGGCAACCGGGAGCAATGGCTCCGGGAGTGGTATCCCCATCTGGAACTTCACGAGATCGACGACTGAACCGGGAGGTGTGTGTATGGAGCTGAATCTGGAGGGAAGGGTATTCCGGCGGGTGAACAACCCTGCTGTGCATGTCCTGCTCACCGGCTGGGCTGGGTTCATGTTCTGCGGGGCCCTGCAGGGCATCACGGATAACTTCACTGAGCTGCCCCTGATCCACTGGGGCGACAGTCCCGAGGGGATCTTCGGAATCGTGTTCGTACTGTTCTGGTTCGTCTTCGTGGGCGGCTTCGTCTGGGCGGGCGTGTCGGGTCTGCTGTCGGTGCGAATCGGCCGCAGCGGCGTGGCGATGAAGCTCTGGTTCATCCCCATCCGGGAGCTGGATGTGACGGAGATCAAGACTGTGGTCAAGGTCTTCCAGCGGGACACCTCCCGGCTGGTGCTGCTGACCGACACCGCCGAGGAGCTGCGGGAGAAGAGCCGCAGCTTCGCCGACAAGCGCAAGCTCCGTCACCACGACCTGCGGATGCGCGATCACACCCGGGTCAGCGACGACATGGTGAAGCGGTATGTGGCCCGGAGCCTCCATAAAAACCGGTTCTGGATGGACTGGTCGGGGGAGCTGGAGCAGGAGCTTCGGAAAAATCTGACCACGACGATCTTTATTGTTTGATCCGACAGACGGAAAAACCGGATGCCGAACGGGAAATCAGAACCCCTACGGTTATCGTTATCATCTTATGAAAGGTGAGATTGTTATGAAACGAGTCTTTTTGATCGTGCTGGACTCCTGCGGTGCGGGAGCCATGCCCGATTCTGAAAAATTTGGCGATGTGGGCGTCCACACCCTGCGCAGCTGCGCCTCCTCTGACAAGCTGCACATCCCCAACATGGTGCGCCTGGGCATCGGCAACATCGACGGCCAGGAGTTCCTGGGCACCGTGGAGAACCCCGCCGGCGCTGTGGCGAGACTTGCCGAGCGCAGTATGGGCAAGGACACCACCATCGGCCACTGGGAGATCGCGGGCATCGTGTCTCCCGAGCCGCTGCCCGTGTACCCCGAGGGCTTCCCTGAGGAGGTGCTGAAGGCCTTCGAGGAGGCCACCGGCCGGGGCTGCCTGTGCAATCTGCCCTATTCCGGCACCGATGTGATCCGGGACTACGGTCAGGAGCATCTGGACACCGGCAAGTGGATTATCTACACCTCCGCCGACTCCGTCTTCCAGGTGGCGGCCCATGAGGAGCTGGTTCCCCTGGAAGAACTCTACGACGCCTGCCACAAGGCGAGAGAGATCCTTCGCGGAAAGCACGGCGTGGGCCGTGTCATCGCCCGCCCCTTTGTGGGCAACGCGAAGGACGGCTTCAAGCGCACCAGCAACCGCCACGACTACTCCCTGGAGCCCCCCGCCCGGACGCTGCTGGATGCCGTCAAGGAAGCGGGCAAGGCTTCCATCGGCGTGGGCAAGATCCACGACATCTTCGCGGGCATCGGCACCACCGAGCATGTCTACAACACCTCCAATCGGAACGGCATGGAGCATACGGACCGCTATGTGGAAGTAGATTTCGAGGGCCTGTGCTTTGTCAACCTGGTGGATTTCGACATGGTCTTCGGCCACCGGCGCAACATCGACGGCTACGCCAATGCCCTTTCTGAGTTCGACGCCTGGCTGGGCACCTTCCTGCCCAAGCTCCGGGACGACGACATCCTCATGATCACCGCCGACCACGGCTGCGACCCCGCCTACACCGCCACCACCGACCACACCAGAGAGTATGTCCCCCTGCTCGTGGCGGGCCCGAAGGTCAGCCCCAAGAACCTGGGCACCCGGGTCGGCTTCTGCGACATCGCCGCCACCGTCGCCGAGCTGCTGAACGTGGAGCTGAAGACGGAGGGCATCAGCTTTGCCGATGAAATAGTGCTGAGTGCTGAGGGCTGAGTGCTGAATGGATAACGAATTTCAGACAGGCAGTGCAGTTGCGGACAAAAGCTTTGAATTCGCGGTCCGGATCGTGAATCTTTCCAAGTATTTACGATACAGGAAAAAAGAGTTCGTCCTGTCCAAGCAGCTGCTCAGAAGCGGGACCAGCATTGGTGCCAATGTATCTGAGGGACGGCGTGCCCAAAGCAAAGCCGATTTTCTGGCGAAAATGAACATTGCACTGAAGGAAGCAAACGAAACACATTACTGGCTGAGACTGCTCTATCGGACGGATTATCTGACAAAGTCAGAATTCCAGAGCATAGAAAGTGATGTTGATGAATTGCTGCGGATCCTGACTGCGATCTGCAAAACTGCAACTGAGCGCAGAGGATAGATCACTCAGCATTCAGCACTCAGAACTCAGCACTCATAGAAGGAGGAAAGAACATGTCTCCCGAACAACTCATTGAACTGGCCAAGGAGGCCATGACCCATGCCTATGTGCCCTATTCGGGCTATAAGGTGGGCGCGGCGCTGCTGTGTGCCGACGGGACCGTCTACCAGGGCTGCAACATTGAGAATGCCGCCTACGGTCCCACCAACTGCGCCGAGCGGACCGCCTTTTTCAAGGCCGTCTACGACGGACACCGCGCCTTCACCGCCATCGCCGTTGTCGGCGGCAAGGACGGCGTGATCACGGGCTCCTTCCCGCCCTGCGGCGTGTGCCGCCAGGTCATGCGGGAGTTCGTCCATGATGATTTCCTGATCTACATGGGCGGCGCGGACGGCTACACCGCCATGACCATGACCGAGCTTCTGCCCGCAGGCTTCAAGGCCAGCGAGCATATGGCGTTGTAAAACAGTGACAACCCCGGGTTGCCGGGGTTGTTTATTTTTCTGAAACTGTCAATTCATAGTTGATTTTTTCGGAGAAATGTGCGAAAATAACCTACGGCGCTATGGTGCCGAATATAAAAATCTGGAGGTTCACAAAATGAAGAAGATCCTGGCAATGCTGCTGGCTCTGGTCATGGTGCTGGGCCTGGTCGCCTGCGGCGGCGAGACCACTCCCACCACCACTGCTCCCGCAGAGTCCACCCCCGTTGATCCCACCACCGCAGAGTCCACCCCCGCTGATCCCACCCCCGTCGCTGGCAACTTCAAGATCGCTATGATCACCGACTACGGCGACATCACCGACCAGTCCTTCAACCAGACCACCTACGAGGCCTGCAAGGCTTTCGCTGAGGAGAATGGCGTCGACTTCACCTACTACAAGCCCGCCGGTGACTCCACCGCTGAGCGTGTGGCCATGGTCGACAAGGCTGTCGTTGACGGCTACAATGTTATCGTCATGCCCGGCTTCGCCTTCGGCGAGACTCTGGTCGAGGTCGCTCCCATGTACCCCGATGTGAAGTTCGTCGCCCTGGACGTCGCTGAGGGCGAGGGCGGCTTCACCGCCACCGAGAACGTCTTCTCCGCCGTTTACCAGGAGCAGCTGTCCGGCTACATGGCCGGCTACGCCGCTGTCAAGCTGGGCTACAAGCACCTGGGCTACCTGGGCGGCATGGCTGTTCCCGCTGTTCAGCGCTTCGGCTACGGCTTCCTGCAGGGCGTTGACGCCGCTGCCAAGGAGCTGGGCATTGTCTCCGAGATCAAGGTCGAGTACGTCTACGGCAACCAGTTCTACGGCGATGCTGATATCACCGCTGTCATGGACACCTGGTATGGCGAGAAGGGCGTCGAGGTCGTCTTCGCTTGCGGCGGCGGCATCTTCACCTCTGCTGCCGAGGCTGCTGCCAAGGTCGAGGGCGCCAAGGTCATCGGTGTTGACACCGACCAGGCTCCCGTCATCGACGGCCTGTACGGCGAGGGTCTGACTGTGACCTCCGCTCTGAAGGGTCTGGCTCCCACCGTCAAGACTGTCCTGTCCGCCATCGTTCTGGAGGACAACTGGGCTGCCTACGCCGGCAAGATCGAGTCCCTGGGTCTGGTTTCCGCCGATCCCGAGGCCAACTACGTCCAGCTGCCCATGGAGTCCACCCAGTGGAGCGACACCTTCACTCAGGAGGACTACAAGGCTCTGGTCGCCGGCATGTTCGACGGCACCATCGCTGTCTCCGGCGATATCGCTGAGTTCCCTGTGACCGAGGTCGCTGTTGAGCAGCATCCCGCCATCAAGGGCTAATCTCACATAACCCGGAAGGGCGAGCTTCGGCTCGCCCTTCTTTCGCAGTCACAGACCTCCGACCCGTGACGAAAACGGAAGGAGGGGGTGTGTGCGGGGGAACCATTAGGGTTCCCCTGCGCGTTCAATAAAAAGCAGCTTGTCGAAATGCATATTTTGACAAGCTGAGGGCGAGCTTCGGCTCGCCCTTCTTTTTTTGACGGGCATTGGAGGTTTTGCACCGATAATCAACAAAAAAATCAAAATAACTTTTGCAAATCCGACAACTCCATGTTATACTAACTTCGAAAACTATGCCCGGCCCAAGAGGGGCTCTGACCCGCCGGGCTTGAGGAGGTATGGCAATTGGAAAACTACGCAGTTGAGATGCTGCACATCACCAAGCGCTTCCCCGGTATCATTGCCAACGACGACATTACCCTCCAGCTGAAAAAGGGCGAGATCCACGCTCTGCTGGGTGAGAATGGCGCCGGTAAGTCCACGCTGATGAGCGTTCTGTTCGGTCTGTACCAGCCCGAGGAAGGCGAGATCCACATGGACGGCAAGAAGGTGGAGATCCGCAACCCCAACGACGCCAACGATCTTGGCATCGGCATGGTGCATCAGCATTTTAAGCTCGTCGAGTGCTTCACGGTCCTCGACAACATCATCCTGGGCGTGGAGCCCTGCAAAAACGGCTTCCTGCAGAAGGCGGAGGCCCGGGCCAAGGTGCAGGAGATCTCCGAGCGCTACGGCCTGCAGGTGGATCTGGACGCCAAGATCGAGGACATCACCGTGGGTATGCAGCAGCGTACCGAGATCCTGAAGATGCTCTATCGGGAGAACGAGATCCTGATCTTCGACGAGCCCACCGCCGTTCTGACGCCCCAGGAGATCAGGGAGCTGATGCAGATCATGCGCAATCTGGCCGCCGAGGGCAAGAGCATCCTCTTCATCTCCCACAAGCTGGCGGAGATCATGGAGGTCGCCGACCGCTGCTCCGTCCTGCGCAAGGGCAAGTACATCGGCACCGTCAATACCAAGGACGTGACCCCCGCGGACCTGTCCCGCATGATGGTCGGCCGCGACGTCAAGGCCAAGGTCGACAAGGATGACGCAAAGCCCACCGATGTGGTCCTGGACGTCAAGGGCATGTGCGTGGCCTCCAAGCGCCACAAGAAGAACGCCGTCAACGATGTGACCTTCCAGGTCCGCCGGGGCGAGATCGTCTGCATCGCCGGTATCGACGGCAACGGCCAGACCGAGCTGGTCTACGGTCTGAGCGGTCTGGAGCCCCTGAACGGCGGCTCCATCGAGATGTGCGGCAAGGATATCACCAAGCTGCCCATCCGCAAGAGAAGCACCATGGGCATGTCCCACATCCCCGAGGACCGGCACAAGCACGGTCTGGTGCTGGACTACTCCCTGGAGGACAACATCGTCCTGCAGCGCTACTTTGAGCGGGAGTTCACCTCCCCGCTGGGCTTCCTGCGGCGCAGAAACATCCGCAAGTATGCCGAGCGGCTCATCGAGCAGTTCGACGTCCGCTCCGGTCAGGGTCCCATCACCCGGGCCCGCTCCATGTCCGGCGGCAACCAGCAGAAGGCCATCATTGCCCGCGAGATCGACAAGAACCCCGAGCTGCTGATCGCCGTCCAGCCCACCCGCGGCCTGGACGTGGGCGCCATCGAGTACATCCACAAGCAGCTCGTGGAGCAGCGGGACGCCGGTAAGGGCGTGCTGCTGGTTTCCCTGGAGCTGGACGAGGTCATGAACGTCTCCGACCGGATCCTCGTGATGTTCGAGGGTGAGATCGTGGGCGAATTCGATCCGAAGACCGTCACCGTCGAGGAGCTGGGCCTGTACATGGCCGGTGCAAAGAGGGAGGGCAAGGCATGAAAAAGAATAACCTGCTGAGAAACAGCGGCCTGCAGTCCATGCTTGCATCTGTGATGTGTATCCTGGTGGGTCTGCTGGTGGGCTACATAGCCCTGCTGATCATCAACGCCGAGGGCGCATGGGAGGCCATCACCACCATCATCAAGAATTATTTCGTCTATCCCACGGAGCTGGCACAGATGAAGTACCTGGGCAACACCCTGGTCAAGACTGCGCCCTTGCTGATGTGCGCCCTGTCCGTTCTGTTCGCCAACAAGGCGGGCCTGTTCAACATCGGCGCCGCCGGCCAGTATGTGGTCGGTGCCGGTACCTGCCTGTACATGGCCCTGGGCCTGCAGCTGCCCTGGTGGGCCTGCCTGCTGGGCGCCATCGTCGCCGGTGCCCTGCTGGGCGCTCTGTCCGGCTTCCTGAAGACCCAGTTCAACGTCAATGAGGTCATCTCCTGCATCATGTTCAACTGGATCAGCCTGTACTGCGTGAATATGCTCCTGGCCAAGGTCAAGGAGACCACCTCCCCCTACACCCTGGGCCTGAGAGCCAACGCTCCCCAGGCGCTGCTGCCCGGCATGGGTCTGGGTGAGTACTTCTCCAACAACCAGTACGTGACCATCGCCATCCCCCTGGCCATCATCGTCTCCATCGCCATCTGGGTGCTGCTGGAGAAGACCAAGCTGGGCTACGAGCTGAAGGCCACCGGCAACAACAAGAATGCCGCCAAGTACGCCGGCATGAAGGAAAACCGCAACATCATCCTGACCATGGCCATCGCCGGCGGTCTGGCCGGTATGGCTGCCGCGCTGCTGTACCTGACCGGCTTTGAGCAGTGGTCCACCTCCCAGGCCAGTGTCCCCGGCATGGGCTTCAACGGCATCGCCGCTGCCTTCCTGGGCGGTCTGCACCCCATCGGCTCCATCTTCTCCTCCTACTTCATCCAGCACATCACCGCAGGCGGTGCTTACGTCGACAAGACCCTCTACTGCGCCCAGGTGTCTGATTTCATCAGCTCCCTGATCATCTACCTGTGCGGCTTCGTGCTGTTCATGAAGGTCGCCATGAACCGCGGCCTGGACAAGGCAGACGAGAAGCGCAAGGCCAAGAAAAACGAAGGAGGTAAGAAGTAATGGCTCTTCTGATTCAATACACCCTGATCTTTGCCTCCGTTCTGATGCTGGTGGCTCTGGGCGGCTGCTTCTCTGAACACTCCGGCATCATCAACATCGGTCTGGAGGGCATCATGGTCATCGGCGCCATGGGCGGCGCACTGATGATGCGCTACCTGCCCGAGGGTACCTCCGCTCCCGTGATGATCGTCATGGTCTGTCTGGCCGCCGTGCTGGCCGGTGCCGTGTACTCCATGCTGCTGGCCGTGGCCGCCATCAATTTCAACGCGGATCAGACCATCATCGGCACCGCCATGAACATGCTGGGCACCGCCCTGGCCACCGTGGTCGTCAAGGCTCTGAACATGGCCGCTGATCCCAACAATGTCTCCTCCACCATCGAGTACGTCAACCAGAAGAAGGCCTTCTACTTCAACATCGGCTCCCTGGAGCTGAGCTGGTTCATGGTCATCGCCGTGGTCCTGCTCATCGTGAGCCATGTGGTCCTGTACAAGACCCGCTTCGGTCTGCGGCTGTGCGCCTGCGGCGAGCATCCCCAGGCTGCCGACTCCGTGGGCATCAACGTCTACAAGATGCGCTACGCCGGCGTCCTCATCTCCGGTATCCTGGGTGGTCTGGGCGGTATCGTCTACATCACCTCCGGCGTTTCCGAGTGGAAGTTCGAGAATGGCGTCGCTGGCTTCGGCTTCCTGGCCCTGGCCGTTATGATCTTCGGTCAGTGGAAGCCCATGAACATCGCCCTGGCAGCCATTCTGTTCGGTCTGATGCGTGCGCTGTCCAATGTGTATGTGGCCTTCGACTTCCTGGCCGGTCTGAACATCCCCGGCACCGTGTACAACATGCTGCCCTACATCATCTCCCTGGTGGTCCTGATCTTCACCTCCAAGAAGTCCAGAGCCCCCAAGGCAGAGGGTATCCCCTACGATAAGGGAAGCAGATAACCCCGTCTTCGTCAAAACGCACCGCAGCCCCGGGCTGCGGTGCGTTTGTTTCTTAATAATTCATAAAATTCGGGAAATAACAGGAATACCCCTTGAAATAGGACGAATGGCTTGATATAATGTCCATCAGTACGAATTTTTGAAAAAATTTTGGGAAATATGGAGGCGCCAGCATGGACCAGGAAGAAATTGAAGATCTGACCCCGGAGGAGATCGGTAAGAAGAAAAAGAAAAAAGGCTGTCTGATCGTTCTGATCGTGCTTCTGGCGCTGCTGCTGGTGGCACTGATCGCGGTCGCCGTGGGCCTGAACTACGTTCTCGGACGGCTGGGCCGCTTTGAGAATCCGGTGCCCGTCGACGGGACCTACCCGAAGATGTCGGATGAATTCGACGTGGAGGGCAATCAGGAGGGCATCGAATCCATGGAGACGGTGGACGCCAGCGACATCACCTTTGAGACGGTGGATGTGCTGGAGGGCGAGATGATCAACATCATGCTCATCGGCCAGGACCGCCGCCCCGGCGAGGAGCGGGCCCGTTCCGACTCCATGATCCTGGTGACCCTGAACAAGGAGAAGGGCACCATCCAGCTGACCTCCTTCATGCGCGACCTGTATGTCCAGATCCCCGGCTACCTGGACAACCGCCTGAATGCGGCCTACCGCTACGGCGGCACAGACCTGATGAACGAGACCTTCAAGGTCAATTTCGGCCTGGAGATCGACGGCAACGTCATGGTGGATTTTGACGAGTTCACCGAGATCATCGAGATCGTGGGCGGCGTGGAGCTGGAGATGTCCGGCGCCGAGGCCAAGTATATGAACAATGCCTCGGACAACCATTTCAGCAGCGGCATGAATTATCTCAACGCCGAGGATGCGCTGACCTTTGTCCGGATGCGTTACGCCGCGGGCAATGACTACGGCCGCACCGACCGCCAGCGCCGGGTACTCATGGCCATTGCAGAGTCTTTCCGGGACGCGGACCTGAAGACCATCTTCAACGTGATCGATCAGGTCCTGCCCCACATCGTCACCAATCTGTCCGATGCGCAGATCATCGAGTATGCAACGGCCGGTCTGACCATCCTGGCAGGCGGCGGTGAGATGCAGACCTTCCGGATCCCCCAGGACGACGCCCACAGATCCGCCTCCATCCGGGGCATGGCTGTGCTGGTGCCCGACCTGGAGATGTGCCGCGAGGATCTGCAGGAGTTCATCTACGACATGTACACAACAGCGGCCCGCAGGCGAAAGCCCGCGGGCCGCTTTTTTACAGAAGTCCCAAAATCAGCATGTGGACGGGGTAGAACAGGTAGGAGCCGTATTGGAGCCACCTGCCGCCCCGGCCCTTTTCGCCGTTGTACAGGGCGATGGGGAGCCATGCCAGGACGGCGAAGGTCTGGACCGGGATCTCGAGGGGACCGAGTGCGATCTCCGGCCCGTCGTAGCAGAACAGGTTGATGAGCAGCAGCATCAGCAGCTGCCCCAGCTTTTCGCCCCGGAAGGCGTGGAACGTCAGCACGGTCCAGACGCCCGCAGCGCCGTAATCACAGCGGATGAACGCCCCGGCCAGAAGCCAGAGGACCATGGTGAGCCAGTTCCGGCTGTCATAGGCCCGGCAGCACAGCAGCCCCAGCAGCAGCGTCAGCATCACATTCTGGTGCTGCGGGAAGAAGGGGGGGCCGGAGATCATCAGGTTGAAAGGGATCTCGGAGATGACCGCGAAGAGGGCGAGACGCTTGCAGTAGCCCCGGAAATCGCGGGTGTGATGATACCCCTCCGCCGCCTGAAAGGCGAAGATGGGAAAGGCCAGACGGCCCAGACAGCGCATCCAGAGACTGCCGGGGAACAGCGCGGCGCTGACATGATCCAGGAGCATCAGGCAGAGGGCCAGGCTCCGCAGATGGGCGGCGGTGAGCCCGAATTTACGGCGGACTGATTCCATGATCGGTCCTCCTTTCTGCTTTTTTACAAGTATTGCATAAAAACGGCGGAGAGTCAACTGTTTTGTGCTTGAATCCTGCCGCCAACCACGCTACAATAGACCCTATCTTTTGACGAAAGAGGGAATAACCATGCGAGAGCTGGATGTATCCATCGTCCGGGATGCGGTGGCGCGGCTTTGTGTCGCGGCCAACACCCGTCTGCCGGAGGATGTAAAAAAGGCCATCGACGAATTCCGGTCCAAAGAGGACTGGGCCATCGCGAAGGGCGTTCTGGAAAATATCGTGGAGAACTATCTGATCGCGGACAGCGAAAACGTGCCCATCTGTCAGGATACGGGCATGGCCTGTGTCTTCCTGGAGGTGGGCCAGGAGGTCCATTTTGTGGGCGGCGGGCTGTATGACGCCGTGAACGAGGGCGTCCGCCGGGGCTATACCGATGGGTACCTGCGCAAGAGCGTGGTGGCGGACCCCATCCGTCGGGGCAACACCGGCGACAATACCCCCGCTGTTGTTTATACGGACATCGTCCCGGGAGACAGGGTCAGAATCACCGTCGGCCCCAAGGGCTTCGGCAGCGAGAACATGAGCGCCATCAAAATGCTCAAGCCCTCCGACGGTCTGGAGGGAATCAAAAAATTTATCCTGGATACCGTGGAGGCTGCCGGTCCCAATCCCTGCCCGCCCATGGTGGTGGGCGTGGGCATCGGCGGCACCTTTGACAAGGCGGCGTACCTGGCGAAAAAGGCCCTGATGCGCCCGCTGGATGTCCGGAACCCCGATCCGTACTACGCGGAGCTGGAAATCGAGCTGCTGGAGCAGATCAACGCCCTCGGTATTGGACCCCAGGGCTTTGGCGGTCTGACCACCGCCCTGGGGCTGAACATCGAGGTCATGCCCACCCATATCGCCGGGATGCCCTGCGCCGTCAACATCGGCTGCCACGCCACCCGGCACGCGACGGAGGTGCTGTGATGGAACATTATGTGAACCTGCCCCTGACGGCGGAAAAGGCAAAGCTGCTCCGGGCGGGGGATACCGTTTATCTGACCGGCGAGGTCTATACCTCCCGGGACGCGGGCCACAAGCGGATGGTGGAGCTTTTGAAAAGGGGAGAGGAACTGCCCTTCGATCCAAAGGACGCTACGATTTATTATGTGGGCCCCAGCCCGGCTCGTCCCGGCCAGATCATTGGCTCCGCCGGTCCCACCACCTCCGGCCGCATGGACGCCTACGCGCCGACTCTGCTGGCCCAGGGAGCCAGGGGCATGATCGGCAAGGGCGCCAGATCCCCGGAGGTCATCGAAGCCATGAAGCAGCACACCGGCGTCTATTTCGGCGCAATCGGCGGCGCGGGGGCACTGCTGGCGAAATGCATCAAAAGCTCCGAGCTGATCGCCTGGGAGGACCTCCAGTCCGAGGCCCTGCGCAGGCTCTGGGTGGAGGATATGCCCCTCGTCGTAGTCATCGACTGCGAGGGCAATGACCTGTATGCGCAGGGGAGAGCGGCGTATTTGGAGGGCCGGTAATCCGGTAGGGCATGCATTTCATGCATGCCGACACGAATACAATGAGTGTCCTACGATGGGAGTAACCAATAAAGCTGGGCAAGCATCCGACTCGGCCGGTGCTTTCTGACCCCACCCTAAAGGGAATCATGAATTAAAAGAACAGCGGCAAGCGAAATGCTTGCCGTTGTTTTCAGTGGTGCATCAACTGCTCCGTCAGCTGCTCGAGTGTATACCGGCGATCCTCCTGGTCGTGAACGGGGAGAGACAGAAAAAACACATCCTCATCCGGGAACAGTTCATGACACCGGGCGATTACAGACTGCACGATTTGCGTCAGCGTATAGCAATCCGCCTGTTCAATCGCGGAGAGAAGCGTTTGCAGATCAGACAACGGAATCACCTCCAATAAAACAGATCCGTTTGTATTCCTATTATAGTCGTTATTACGACTATAGTCAAGAACAAGATCAGAGGGTAAGATATTCCCAAAGTGAGGTGAGGGGATATGATCAGCTATCGGCGGTTTTGGGATACGATGCGCCGGTCCGGGGAGTCCACCTATACGCTGACGAAGCAGCATCGGATCTCCAGCTCCACCCTGGACAAGCTGCGCAGGGACAAGCCCCTGACCACGACCACCATCAACGATCTGTGCAGGATCCTGAACTGCCGGGTCGAGGACATTATGGAATATATCCCCTCGGAAGAGGATCAGAGATTGTGACCGCACCCGTTCGGGTGCGGTTTTTCCGTAAAAAAACAGCGGCAAGCGAAACGCTTGCCGCTGTTGTGCGTTCTATGGCTTACTTATTGCGCAGGGTGACGTCGTGGGCGCCGCCCTCGACGATGGAGACGCTGGACACCAGGGTCAGCTTGGCGTCGCGCTGCAGGTCGGGGATGTTGGTGACACCGACGTTGCACATGGTGGACTTGACCTTGTACATGGAGGCCTCCACGTTGTCGTGCAGGGAACCGGCGTAGGTGACATAGGAGTCGACGCCCTCCTCGAAGTTCAGCTTGCTGGCGCCGCCCAGGTCGTAGCGCTGCCAGTTGCGGGCGCGGTTGGAGCCCTCGCCCCAGTACTCCTTCATGTAGGCGCCGCCGATCATGACCTTGTTGGTGGGGGACTCGTCGAAGCGGGCGAAGTAGCGGCCCAGCATCAGGAAGTCAGCGCCCATGGCCAGAGCCAGGGTCATGTGGTAGTCGTGGACGATGCCGCCGTCGGAGCAGATGGGCACATAGATGCCGGTGTTGCGGAAGTACTCGTCACGGGCGGCTGCCACGTCGATGACGGCGGAAGCCTGACCGCGGCCGATGCCCTTGGTCTCACGGGTGATGCAGATGGAGCCGCCGCCGATGCCGACCTTGACGAAGTCTGCGCCGGCGTTGGCCAGGAACAGGAAGCCGTCCTTGTCGACGACGTTGCCGGCGCCGATCTTGACGGTGTCGCCGTAATGCTCCCGGACCCAGGCGATGGTCTTGGCCTGCCAGCAGGTGTAGCCCTCGGAGGAGTCGATGACCAGAACGTCAACACCGGCGTTGATCAGAGCGGGAACGCGGGTGGCGTAGTCACGGGTGTTGATGCCGGCGCCGACCAGGTAGCGCTTCTTGTCGTCCAGCAGCTCCATGGGATGCTCCTTATGGGAGGCGTAGTCCTTACGGAACACGAAGCAGACCAGGTGGTCGTTCTCGTCCACGATGGGCAGGGAGTTGAGCTTGTGGTCCCAGATGATGTCGTTGGCTTCCTTCAGGGTCGTGCCCTCGGGAGCCACCACCAGCTTTTCCCGGGGAGTCATGAAGGAGGAGACCTTCTCGTCGCCGGTCATACGGGAGACGCGGTAGTCACGGCTGGCGACGATGCCCAGCAGCTTACCGTTGGCGGTGCCGTCTTCGGTGATGGCGATGGTGGAGAAGCCGTTGCGGTCCTTCAGGGCCAGCACGTCGGCCAGGGTGGCGTCGGGGGTCAGATTGGAGGCAGAGGTGACGAAACCGGCCTTATAGCCCTTGACCCGGGCGACCATGGCGGCCTGGTCCTCGATGGACTGGGAGCCGTAGATGAAGCTGATGCCGCCCTCCTTGGCCAGGGCGATGGCCAGGGTGTCGTTGGAGACGGACTGCATGACGGCGGAGGTCATGGGGATGTTCAGGGACAGGGCGGGCTCCTCGACACCCTTGCGGTACTTGACCAGGGGGGTGCGCAGGGAGACATTGGCGGGGATGCAATCCTCGGAAGTGTAACCGGGGATCAGCAGGTACTCGCTGAAGGTGCGGCTGGGCTCGTTGAAGAAGTGGGCCATTGGACAGTTCCTCCTTAAAAATTCAGTCGTGATATGTTGAAAAATGATTTTTACGATTATACAGCAGAACCATCGCCGCTGTCAAGAAGATCTTTGTTTTCTTTTCCCTCGGTGTTCAGCTTTTTGAAGTTGCCCATGACCTCACTGACGGAACTCATGATGGCGAAGGTGTTGGGATAGCGGCGGATGATCTTGGACAGGGCGGCGATCTGGCTCTTGTTGATGACGCAGATCAGCAGATTCTTCTCCTGACCGGAGTACATGCCCTTTGCGGGGATCAGGGTGCAGGAGTGGTGGAGCTTGGCGATGATGTCCTGGCTCAGCTCCACGGGGGTGTCGGTGATGATCTCAAAGCGGATGGCGCTGCGGCCGGACCGGAGCATCCGGTCGGAGACGGTGCTGGACATGAAGCTGTAGAGGATGCACAGGATCACGGGCTCGATCTGGTAGCCGTAGACGAAATAGCTGATGGCGGCCACGCCGACATTGATCAGGAAGGTGACATAGAAAAAGTTCAGATCCGGACGGCGGGTGCGGATCAGGCTGGCCACATAGTCCATGCCGCCGGTGTAGGCGCTGCACTTGACCAGAAAGCCGTAGACCGCGCCGGAGATGATGCCGGCCACCAGGGGGCCCAGGATGGTGCTGGTGCCGTTTTCCGTGGAATAGGCAAAGGCGCTCAGATCGACCTTCTCCAAAACCACCAGCATGGCCGAGAAGACCACCACATAGACCATGGACCGCAGGGCCAGCTTCCGGTTGACGAATCGGAAGACCAGCAGGGCCAGGGGAACGTTGATGATCAGGGAAAGGTAGCCCACGTTGATGCCCGCGACCTCCTGCACGATGGTGCAAAGACCGTTCAGGCCCGAGGGCGCGAACCGGTTGGGGAAGACGAAGATGTGGTAGCTCATGGCGTTTCCAAAAGCAAGGAACAGGACGATGGCGTAGGTGAAGACCTTTCGCATGGTGATGGGTTGTCGTGGTTGCATGGCAGACGCTCCATTCCGTTGATTCTGATGGATTCATCATAGCATACGGGGTTTTTACGGTCAATCCCCCAAAAGTTCACAAGAAAAACCGGTAAAAATCCGGCAAAACGGGCAGTGCTTTCCAGTGGAAAACAAGTGTGCTTGCGTGGGCGGTGCGGTGGGGAAAAGATGAAAAGAGGCTCGGGGTTGAGCCTCTTTTCGGATGTTAGACAAATTGGAATTTATCTCTCAACAGCTATCAATACAGCCCTACATGGCGAACCGTCCGCACCTGATAAATTCAGCGGTGCAGCATTCAAAAAATAAACACCTTCAGATACCTCTGACAAACGAATTCCTTCAAGCAAGATAACATTAGCCCTCAAAAGCACAAGATGCACTGCCATTGGCGCATTTTGTGGCCCAATTGTCTGGGGTTCATTTCCCAGAAGTAAAATATCTGAAGATGCAAATATCTTCGCCGCCTCTAGTGATACTTCGACATCTCCTTTAATCAGAATTCTCTTTGTCGCTTCTGGGTTCTGTTTTTTCGCTTTTTCAATTATATCTACAGCATCATCGCCAGTGACAATCCCATGATGTACCGCCACATAAGCCATTCCCACAAATGCCTCTATGCATATCTCATCCACAGTTTTTCCATCTTTAATAAAATGAAATGGTGCATCAATATGCGTGCCGTTGTGCGCACACATATTGAATGCCGTCAAATTATATACTTCACCTTTTTCCATTGATTTAAGCATCTTTTTTTCTGGTGTAGGGTCGTCGGGATACACCTGACAACTGAAAACTTCTTGGGAAATATCGTAGATTTTCATTGCTTAATTCTCCACTGCAAATTCAAGTTTGTTGGACTGATTATAGCATACCCCAAATCCACTGTAAAGCGGAAGAACCAACTGCTGTCCACCACTGTCATTGCGAGACCGCAGGCCGCGGCAATCTCCTGGTACCGCTTTCCAATTCGTACATGGTTCCAGGAGATTGCCACGTCGCTTCACTCCTCGCAATGACGTGGGGAATGGTGGTTGGTCCTTCTGGTTTGCCTGGTCGAGACTGTCCGTATGCAATCGAACAATTGCGCAAAACAAATGTTTGCAATTTGGAAAAGGATGTGCTATACTGTATTCGAACAAAAATTTGGAGGGGATGAAAATGCCTCGTACTTCCGATAAATCTGAGCTGATCCTGGAATTTGTCAGCAATTTCATACAGGAAAACGGCTATGCGCCCTCGGTCCGGGAGATCGGCGCCGGAGTGGGCCTGCGGTCCACGGCCTCGGTGAGCTATCACCTGCGGGCTTTGCAGGACAAGGGCCTTCTGCAGGGCGGCGAGAGCAAGGGCCGCAAGCGGGCCATCGCCACCAGCGCCCGGGCGGGGCAGATCCCCGTGGTGGGTGTGGTCACGGCAGGTGTGCCCATTCTGGCGGTGGAGAACCAGGAGGGGACCATGGCCTGGGACGGGGAGCCGGGGTGCTTTGCCCTGCGGGTCCGGGGCGATTCCATGATAAACGCCGGTATCCTCTCCGGCGACAAGGTGGTGGTCCGGCCCCAGCAGACCGCCGACGACGGCCAGATCGTCGTCGCCCGGATCGGTGACGAGGCCACCGTCAAGCGCCTGCGCCGCCGGAATGGCCAGGTCTGGCTCATGCCGGAAAATGACAACTACGAGCCCATCGACGGCACCGACGCCGAGCTGATCGGTCTTGTGAAGGCCGTGGTCCGGGAATATTGAATAAGTAACATAATATCGATAAAAAACGCCCGAAAGGGCGTTTTTTCTCTAATTTTTAACTTTTTGTGAAGTCCTTTACATTTGGGGTCCCGGCGGCTATAATATCTTAAGAACTCTTAAGAATTTCTGTGACGGGAATTCGAAGCTTCTGTGAACTTTCCATGAAAGCGGTTGCAATCGGGAAAACACGCCGTATAATAAGCATATAATCTTTGCAATCAAGGTGATCCCAATGAGAAATGTAAGCAGCTGGCTGCGTCAGGCCGGAATGAATTTTGCAAACAGTATCCAGCGTTTCATGATGGGGCGCTACGGCCATGACCGGCTCAATGTGGCACTGCTGATCGTGGGCGTGATCCTGACGGTCATCAGCATGTTCGCACGGAGCAAGCTGGTGGTCCTGGTGACGACGATGCTCAGCTACGTTATGCTGATCCTGGCCCTGTACCGCTGCTTCTCCCGCAGCACCTACAAGCGCTACAACGAAAACCGCCGCTTCCTGCTGATGCTGGACCGGCTGAAGGACCGGAACAACCGCTACTACGCCTGTCCCAAGTGCCGTCAGACCGTCCGGGTCCCCCGGGGCAAGGGCAAGATCGCCATCACCTGCCCCAAGTGCCGGGAGAAGTTCATCAAGAAGACCTGAGCAAAACAAGCTGCACGCCGCGCAAGCGGCGTGCTTTTTTGCGGTCCCGCCGTCAGGCGGACGCCACATCGGAATTTGTCTTTCGTATCCCACATTTAGCCAGAATTGCCGTCAGGCCTGCGAATACCGCCGAAAGAATGGCCATCATCATCCACATTTTATTCTTCCTTTCCGAATGCACAAACGGATGGAGGTTTCCCTCCACCCGTTTATGTTATACTAATTCTTGGTTAAATGGTTTTAGAGCTTTCCGAGGATAAATTGTGCCAGAAAAGGCCGAGGACGACGGTGGGCTGTCGCCCACCTAGGACGAGAACGCATTATGGCGCAATTTAGACCGGAAAGAATGAAACAGTTTAATCAAGAGTTAGTATTAATCCCGCGTATTTATCTTGTCAAGTTAATTCAGCAGTGCGCCTTCCAGATCGGCCAGCATGGTGTCCAGTGCCTGAACGCCGCCGGTGGAGGTGTACCAGACGTTGGCGTGCTGGATGAAGTAGACGATCTTGCCATCCTTGTAGCAGCTAAGCTCCTTGATCAGGTCATTCTCAATGACCTCACGGGCCCCCAGGATCCCTTCGTCTGCGGCACCGGTAGCGGTGGAGCGGTCCAGAACGAAGATATACTCGGGGTTCAGATTGACAATGGTCTCCCAGGAAGCGTCCTCACCGTGGGTAGCCTTTTCGACCTCGCCGACGGTCTCGCCCAGGTTGCTGCCGCCCAGCTCAGCAGCCAGGATGTTCAGCTGGCTCTGGGTGTCCATGATGGACATGGCGTTGTTGTTGTACATCGCCAGCAGGATGTCATGGCCAGCCAGGACAGAATTCAGGGCATCAATTCTGGGCTGGAAGCCGTCGAACATGGCATCGACCTCGGCTTCCTTGCCAAAGATGGAGGCGATGGTCCGGGCATTGTACCTGGTACTCTCCACCACGCCCTTTTCATAGTCGACCGCCAGGTAGACAACAGGCGCGATGGCTTCCAGCTCTGCATACATGGAACTCAGGCGGCCGCCGATGAAGATGATGTCCGGCTCGCAGATGGCGACCTGCTCCAGGTCGGCAGTCTTGACGCTGCCCAGATTCAGAATCGCACCGTTGGAGTCATCAGGGTTGTACTGGGTCAGGTACTCGATGGTGACCTTGGCAGAGCCGACGATGCGGTCGCCCAGACCCAGGGCGTCAACGATGTCCAGAGCGGGCATATCCAGGATGGCGATGCGCTGGGGATCGTAGGGGACCTCAATGTCAGCCATCTCCTTGTTGGCGTTCAGGGCCTGGATGGTGATGGTTTCGGGCTTGGCCGCCGCCGGGACCGTGGTCACGGCATCGGCAGCGTGTGTATGATCGTGGTCGTGTGCTTCGGTAGTCCCGGTGTTGCCGGCGGTGCCGCAGGCGGCCAGGCTCAGTGCCATGACCAGGACCAGCAGCATAGAGATTCTTTTCTTCATGTTGTTTGTTCTCCTTTTCATCATAAAAGTACGGAAAATTTTGCGCGGGGTTCATACACAAGTCAATAATATATCGTCAGCGGTCTGCCATTGATATTGAGAATTTCAAAATCTACATTGTAGATCTCCTTCAGGTTTTCCCTGGTCATGACCTCCTCCACAGGGCCGAATTTCGCGATCTTACCATTCAGGAAAGCACAAATATAATCGGAGTAGAAGGCGGCGTAGTTGATCTCATGGAGGACCAGGATGACGGTCTTGCCCAGCTCATCGCAGAGCCGTCGGGCCATGCGCATCAGATTGGACGCGTGGTAGATATCCAGGTTGTTGGTGGGCTCATCCAGCAGGACATAGTCCGTATCCTGGGCGATGACCATGGCGATGTAGGCCCGCTGCCGCTGGCCGCCGGAAAGCTCGTCGATATACCGATCTTCGAAATCTTCCAGCTCCATGTAGGCAATGGCTTTGTCGACCATATCGTGATCCTCGTCCGTCAGGCGGCTTCCGGAGTAGGGGAAGCGGCCGAAGGACACCAGCTCCCGAACGGTCAGCTTCATCTGCACATTGTTGTGCTGGGTCAGGATAGCAAGATGCTTGGCAAGCTCCTTGCTTTTCCATTTGCTCAGATCCTCGCCCTCAAATTGGATCACACCGGCATCCCTGGCGATCAGCCGGGAGATCATACCCATGACGGTGGACTTGCCTGCGCCATTGGGGCCGATCAGGGACAAAACCTTGCCCTTCGGTACTTCAAAGCTGACTTCGTTGACGACCGTCTTGTGACCGTAGCTTTTGATCAGATCCTGTACATTCATTTAGTACGCTCCTTTCTTGACGAGCAGCAAATAGAGGAAATAGACACCGCCTGCAATGGTGACAAAGGTGCTGACCGGGACGGTGAAATGGAAGATATGCTGTGAGATCAGCTGTCCGCCGATCAGGGCCAGCATGCCCATCAGGCTCGCACCCACGATCAGGTGGGCGTGCTTATAGGTTTTCAGCACCTGCCGGGACAGATTCGCAACGATCAGTCCCAGGAAAGATACAGGACCGATGGTGGCTGTTGCCACCGCCATGCACAGAACCACACCGAACAGCAGCCTGCGGATCACATGGTCGTAATCCACGCCCAGATTGATGGCCTGATCCCGGCCCATGGTGATCACATCCAGCAGCTTCAGCTCTTTTCTCAGGAGAAAGCCAATGGCCGCCAAGGCAATGACCGCAAGGGCGATGATCTCCCCGTTGACATGGTTGAAATCAGCGACCAGTGTCGTCAGCAATGCATCATATTCATTGGGATCCATCACACGGATCATGGCGGACTGGGTACTGCCAAACAAAGAGGACAGAACCGTGCCGATGAGCATGATGTAGAGGATGTTATGCCCCGTGGCCCTGAACAGATACCAATAGATCAGCGTACCGACTGCACCCATCGTCACCAGATCCACGGCGAAGGACAGGTTCGCATTGAGGTACAGGCTGCTTCCTGTGCCGAACACGAACACTGCCGCCGTGTGGAGGAAGGAATAGATCGAGCTCATACCCAGCAGTGCCGGAGTGACGATGCGATTGTTGACGATGGACTGGAAGATCAGGGTTGCCGCACCGATGGAGATGGACGCAATGACCATGCAGACCAGGGTGGGGATCCTGAGGCTCAAAATGTAATGGAAAAGCTTCGGCTTTTCCGGATGGGAATGGATCAGCAGGTAGACCGCCACAGCAGCCGCAGCGGCAGCTGCCAGGAAAACCAGCCTGATGACATTCCGAACATTGACTTTTTTGGCTTTATGCATCGCCTGCTGCCTCCTTGTGGTGCCCATGGTGTCGGTGGTGTCCGTGACGGTGATGATGACCATGCCGGTGATGGCGGCCATGTCTGCCCGGACGGATCGCTTTCTTGCCGTGCTTCAGTTTGTACATCAGCATGGCAATGAAGATCACGCTCCCCACGATGCCGACGATCAGCTCAATGGGAATCTCATAGGGAATGATGATCGATCTTGCAAGGATATCGCAGATCAGAACGAACAGCGCACCAAACAGAGCCGTATCAAGCAATGTGCCCCGGATCTTGTCACCCTTGAACAGGGCTACGAGGTTGGGTACGATCAGGCCGATATAGGAGATCTGACCCACGATCACGATGACGGATGCCGTGATGACGGATGCAATGGAAAGGCCAAGGAGCAGGATCAGGTTATAGTTGACACCCAGGTTTTTGGAGAAATCCTGTCCCATTCCAACGATGTTGAAGTGGTTGGCATAGAGAAAGGCCAGGATCACCAGAGGCACTACCAGATACACCAGCTCATAGTTGCCCTGAATGATCAGCGCAAAGGAGCCGGAGAAGTAGGTATTGAGCTGCTGGTTGATCTCCCACTGCCAGGAAATAAAATTGGTCACACCGCCGATGATGTTGCCGAACATGATACCGACCAGCGGCACAAGCACCGTATCCTTGACCTGAATCCTCTGGATGAAGAATACGAATGCCAGTGTACCCGCAACCGCCAGTGCGAAGGCGAACAGCGTCCGTACCCAGAGCCCCATGGTGGGGAAAAAGACCATGGCCAGGGCGATACCGAACTGGGCCGACTGGATCGTGGCGCCTGTGGTGGGCGATACAAATTTATTCATGCAAAGCTGCTGCATGATCAGTCCCGCCACGCTCATGCCGATGCCGGTGCAGAGAATGGCAAGCAGACGGGGGATTCGTGCCAACAGAAAGATCTTCAGCTCCATTCCGCCGGAAAGCAGCGAGCTGATATGGATTTCGGTGGCACCGACGAACAGGGATAACACCGACAGGATCGCAAGCAGGGCGGCGAGGATCACCGTACTCAGCCGACTTTTGCTGTGCAGCTTTTGAATCATACGTCTTGTTGGAACTCCTTTCTTATGATAGTTAGCGGTAACTAACTTCCTGCGGCATTATATCAGACCGCTTCACCCTTTTCCACTCCCAAAGGGGCAAAAAAACACTCCAAACGGGAAAAGTTTGGAGTGCGGTTCTACCGCTGTTCGGATAGCTTTGTGTGACATCTCCTGTAGTCTCCGGGGGTGTCACCTATGACAGACTGGAATGCGGCGGAGAATTTGCTTGTGTTGCTGTAGCCGAACTCCTCGGCGATTTCAGCGATTGTTTTTTCTGTATGGATCAGCAGCTGTGCGGCAGAGTGCATCTTCTGAACCCGCATATAGGAAAATACCGGCATACCGTACACGCCCTTAAAGGCATTTTTCAGGTGTGTATCGGAAACGCCAAATTCCTTTGAAAGCTCCGGGATGGTAATGTGCTGATCCATATGCCCGGAAAGATATGCCGCCACGGAGTTTGCCAGCTGTACCTGGGATTTGGGAAGCGCATACTGCGTCACTTCGTTTTTGTGGACATCGATCCCGCTGAGTACCAGAAACAGCTCCATGACCTTCAGCTTGAAAAAGCCCTTCCTGATCTGCTCCGGCACCCGGTACAGCTCCGCAAAAATATGCTCGATGTAGCTTTCGCTTCGGATGATGTGGCTGCGGCTGTTGCCGCAAAGCCGTCTGGCCACCTCCAGCGGCTGGATATGGATATCCTCCATAAACCGGGAAAGCCACTGTTTGGCCACATCTTCCCGGATGCCGATGGTGATGCCGTGATAGTGCCGCAGTGGAAAACGAAAGGAGCGCACCATGTTTTTTCCCAGGGCGATACAAAAATCACCGGGCATGAGATAGAAGTATTCCTCCGCAAGCTCCTGCTCGATCCGCCCCTCCCGGCAGTGATGGATCTCGATCATGTTTCCCTCCGGGACATGGCCAAGATCAAAGCGATCCATATGCACAGAGCTGTAGACCAGCTCCACACCGGGAAACACCTCATACACGGTCAGCTCCGCATCACCCAGGTCATTGGCAAAGCGGTATTCTTTCTTTTCGATGGTCTGCATTTCGTTACCTCATGTTGCCCTGTTCCCCATCTGCATACCCTTACTGCCGTTCTTTCAGCAGCTGCTGCAATGCACAGTAGGTTTCGGGGCTGATGTTGTGTTCAATGGCGCAGGCGTCCCTTGCTGCGGTCTGATGGGGCACACCCAGCTCCAGCAGCAGGGAAAGCAGCAGGCTGTGCTTGCTGAGCGTTTCCTCTGCAACGGCCCGGCCCTGCTCCGTCAGCGATACACAGTGGTGGGCATCCATGGTGATGTCCCCGTTTTCCACCAGCCGCTTCAAGTAGATGCATACCGTTGGGCGCTTGATCGCCAATGCATCGGCCAGATCCGCACCACGGACCTCGCCTCTGGCCGATAGGCGATGGATGAGCTTGAGGTAATCCTCCCGGCGGGTCATTTTCTGTTTCATCATATTCCATCCTTGAAAGTTAGTATAGGCTAACGTGCAATCAGAAAAGGAACGCTAACACCGATCACGGAGTTAGCGTTCGCTAACATCTATCCCAAAATAACACAGTTTATTTGGATTGTCAACAGCATTTCCGAAAGAAAATTGTTCCATTTATGGGAAGAAAGTCAGGAGGTATGGATATTTGGCGAATCAACCGGCCACGGTGAGCCGCTCGATATCCTTTCGCCTGGTCCACTGGTTCCAGTAGACACTGGTGCATTTTTTATACTGGGCGAACTTTTTCTTTGCGGCGGCCTCGTCACCGTAGACCTTCCAGCAGCCCACACATTTGCAGGTGCGGTTTTCCAGAAAGCCGCATACATCCTCCGGCGGATAACCCAGAAACAGGCCGATCTCGTGGGGAAATTCCCCTTCCAGCCGAAGCTTTTTCGCAAGCTGACCGACGCATTTTTCACAGCTGCCGGTGCAGTAGCCCCGCTTCTGAAGAATGTCGGCCGCCCTGGAATCGGACAGGTCAGAGGTCAGCCTTCCGGGCCGATAGACATAGATGAGGGCCTTTTCGTCGGAAAACCGAAGGGGAAGAATGCGAAGCCCCTTGCGGACCAGCTTGGCGTTTGTCCGCCGGATAAAGGTGAGGAGCTTCTCCCGGTTCCGGCAGGGACAGGTGAACAGATTTGCAGTTTTGATCCCTGCCAGGGTAGGGGCACAGTGCCGGACCAGATATTCTTCTGACATGGGCGATCCTCTTTTCAAATTTAAAGTTAGCAATAGCTAACAATTGGGTTGAAGAAGCGGTTAGTGATAACTAACCAAGAACATCATACACGGAGCGCTCCAATCTGTCAAGCCCATTTTTTGGCATTTACCGGATTGACTTCCGGATAGGCAGGTCGGAACTGCCCACGAGCAGGTGAGTCGCGCCGTAAAGGAGAGCCAATAAAAAGCTGCCGATTACTCGGCAGCTTCAGACTGTCGAAGAACCTATATTTCTGAGCGCACCGTAGGGGCGACCCTCGGTCGCCCGCCGAAAAACAGCGTTTTTCGGATTTTCCGAAGGAAAATAAGCCTGTTTTCGCCTTACGGCGACAGATTTTGCTTTACAAA
>JAFQSI010000109.1 GCA_017409645.1 Oscillospiraceae bacterium
AGCCACGAGTCTCTTGCCTCCCTCGCAGAGGGAGGGGGGCGAAGCGGTGGAGGGAGTGTGCCTCCAATGGCAGGACACTCCCCCAGTCAGCTTCGCTGACAGCCCCCTCAGAACGAGGGGGCCAAGAGTTGGTTCCCGCAAGGCAATCAGGATGATGAAGACACAAGAAAAGGAGTCCTGCCATGACCATACTGTATTCGCTGGCCCATTTTCTGGTGGACGGGATCTGCGCCTGGGCCATGCTGGGCCGGTTCGGCGGCGGGATCCTGCTCTACAATTTCTGCGCCTTCGTTCTCCAGCTCCCCCTCGGTGCGGTGCTGGACCGGCTCGGAAAACGCCCAGGTCCGGCGGTCTTCGCCTGGCTGGGCTGCGCTCTGACGGTCCTGGGGGCCGTGACCCACCCGGCGGTGCTGGGGCTTGGCAATGCCCTGTTCCATGTGGGCGGCGGCGCGGCGGTGATCCGGGACGGGGGAAAATGCGAAAAGCTGGGCATTTTCGTGGCCCCCGGGGCCCTGGGGCTGTATCTGGGCGGCCTGCTGACCGGGAAGCCTATTCTCCTTCCGGCGGCCCTCGCCCTGGCTGCGACGGCGGTGTTTTTCCGGGACGGCGGGGAGATCTCCACAGCGCCGCCGCAAAAACCGGCGGTTTTGCTGGCGGGCTGCTGCTTTGCCGTGGTGGTCCTGCGCAGCTTCGTTGGCTTTCAGGTGGTCTTCCCCTGGAAGACGGGATGGATGGCCCTCGCCGCGGTGGTCGCCGTGGTGCTGGGCAAGATGGCGGGCGGCATCCTCGCGGCCCGATTCGGCGCGAAGAAAGTGACATTTGTCTCGCTGACCGCGGCGGCGGTGTGCTACGCCCTGGGCGATGTGCCGGTTTTCGGACTGCTGGCCCTGCTGTGCTTCAACATGACCATGCCATTGACCCTCTATGCCCTCTGGCGGCGGTTCCCGGCGTATCCGGGCGCGGTGTTCGGGAGCCTGACCGTGGCGCTGTTTCTGGGATTTCTGCCTACCTATTTCGGCCTGGATATCCCCATCGGCGGCGTTTTGGGCAGTATTTTATCCCTGTGCCTGCTGTGGAAGGCGGTGGAGGATGCTTGAGATCTTTGCCCTGTCCCTGGGGCTCACCCTGCTGTTGGAGCTGCCCATCGCATATGCCTGGGGCCTGCGAAAAAGGCAGCTCGTGACGGTCCTCGCCGCCAATCTGATGACCAACCCCCTGGCGGTGGCCCTGCACCTTTGGGGCATCCCCCAGGTGCCCATCGAGATCGGCGTGATTATCGCCGAGGGGACCGCCTATTCCCTGCATTTCGAAAAACGCCCCTGGCTGCTGGCGGTGGTCAGCAATATCCTGTCCTGGGGCATCGGGCTGTTGATCCAATCATAGCACGACGATACTTTGTCAGGGGCGTGCTGCCGACCGGAAGGCTGTCTGAATGAAAGAATCGGGTGGCGACTCCCACTGTCATTGCGAGGAGCCGTCAGGCGACGTGGCAATCCGCGCCCCCTGCGATGCTGTGCATCGCCCGCTCCCTGCGGGAGCGGAGAGAACGGATTGCCACGCCCCTGCGGGGCTCGCAATGACCAGAGTCCACCCCATCCATAAACAAGGAGGAAATCACCATGAAACGTACATTTTGCCTGCTTTTGGCTCTGATGCTGGTCCTGGCCCTGGTGCCCGCCGTTTCCGCGGACGTGATCTTCGAGCCCGAGGACAGCTTCTACTGGGAACACCGGGGCGAGTGCCAGTACCACCAGCGCACCTACTACGCCGACGGCCCCGACAACGTGGCGGTCGTCTACCGCAGCCCCGAATCCGCCGCCGTGGCGGAGCGGGTGAAAAACGGTCTGGAGCTTTGGATCAGCTACACCTACCGGGATGAAAACGGCATTTCCTGGGGCTATACCGAGAATTATGAGGAGGACTGGTCCGGCTGGGTGCCCATGGACTACCTGCTGCTGAAGTACGATTTCATCTGCTTCCAGGAGGAATTCGGGGCTCGGATCGAGGCGGGCTCCGGCACCCTGGAGGCCTCCGGCGGCGAGGTCCGCTTCTGGAATTATCCCGGCAGCGAGGACGCCGTGGCCTTCGCTGTGGAGGGGGACTATCCGCCCGAGTATGAGGGTGTCTTCACCGACGACGCCGGGCGTCAGTGGGGCTATATCGGCTACCACATGGGGATCCGGAATGTCTGGGTCTGCCTGGACGCTCCCACCGCGGACTACCGGACCCTCTACGCGGAAGCTTCGCCCCAGCAGGTGACCCATCCCGTGAAGGAGCAGACCGACTCCCCCGTCGAGATCAAGCCCGCCGGTCCCAGCCTGAACGGCATCCTGGCGGCGGTCTGCGTCATCGCCATCCTCAGCGGCGGCTTCCTGTGGATCACGAGAAAGAAGAAGTAACCCCCTTGCCTCCCCCG
>JAFQSI010000110.1 GCA_017409645.1 Oscillospiraceae bacterium
CGGTGAGGGCGCGGATCTTTTCGGCCAGCTCGGCGGTGGCGAAGCCGGGCTTTGCCCGCCAGGTCCAGTTGGCGGTGGTCAGGGTGCCGGGGTGGTTCATGCGGCTCTCGCCGCCCAGTCCCAGGTAGTCCTGCATCTGGATGATGCACAGCTTGGAGACGGAGCCCATGGCGCCGCGGATCATGCCCCAGACGGGGCCCTCGTCCCGGTTCAGGCCCAGATAGTCCCAGGCGGCCCGGACATCCTCGGGATCGGCCTCCTCGAACCACTGCTGCAGGGTCAGGTTGTCATGGGTGCCGGAGTAGACCACGGAGTTGACGATGTGGCGGTGGGGCAGGTAGTCCCTGGCGCTGGGCTCCCGGGTGTCGAAGGCGAATTCCATGACCTTCATGCCGGGGTAGCCGGAGTCCCGGAGCAGCTGCTTGACCCCCTCGGTGACGAAGCCCAGATCCTCGGCGATGATGTCCAGGTCCGGCAGGGCCTTCTTGATGGCGCCCACGAAATCCATGCCCGGACCGGGCATCCAGGCGCCGTTTGCGGCGGTCTTGTCCCCGGCGGGGACGGCCCAGTAGCTCTCGAAGCCCCGGAAATGGTCGAACCGGACCACGTCATACATCCGGGCGGCGGCCTTCATCCGGCGGATCCACCAGTGATAGCCCTCGTCGTGATGCTTTTTCCAGTCGTAGATGGGGTTGCCCCAGAGCTGGCCGTCGGCGGAGAAGCTGTCGGGGGGACAGCCGGCCACCAGCTTCGGGCGGCGGCTGGCGTCCAGCTGGAACAGCTCATGGCTGGACCAGACGTCGGCGGAGTCCAGGGGCACATAGATGGGCACATCGCCGATGATCTTCACGCCCCTGGAATTGGCGTAGCTGCGCAGGGCGCGCCACTGGCGGAAGAATTCATACTGCAGGAAATACTGGAAGCGGATGGAGCCGTCCAGCTCCTCCCGGTAGGCGTCCATGACCGGCGGCAGCCGCATCAGCAGACTGACGGACCAGTTCTGCCAGTCCCGGCCATGGAAATGCTCCTTGATGGCCATGAAGAGGGCGTAATCCTCCAGCCAGAGGGCGTTCTCCCGGAGGAAATCGTTGTAATCCTCGTCGGGGGTGAAGCGGCTGTAGGCCAGCTTCAGCAGCCGGGTGCGCTCGATGTAGAGCTTGCCGAAGTCCACCCGGTCCCCGGAGCCGCTCCAGTCCGTTTCCGAAAGCTCCTCCGGCAGGAGCAGACCCCGCTCGGCCAGCAGGTCCAGGTCGATCAGATAGTGGTTGCCGGCGAAGGTGGAGAAGGACTGGTAGGGGCTGTCGCCGTAGCCCGTGGGATTCAGGGGCAGGATCTGCCAGTAGCTCTGGCCCGCTGCCACCAGAAAATCCACGAAGGAATAGGCGGACGCGCCCATGCTGCCCACGCCGTAGGGCCCGGGCAGCGAGGAGATGTGCATCAAAATACCACTTTTACGCATAAGAAAAAACTCCTTTGAGTTTAACGTTCAAAAAGTATTCCTGGCCCCCTCTCAGAGGGGGCTGTCAGCGTCAGCTGACTGGGGGAGTGTCCTTTCATCAGAGGTACACCCCCTCCACCGCTTCGCGGTCCCCCTCCCCCTGTGGGGGAGGCAAGATATTTCTTATTCTTTGACCTTTCCGGTACTCTCCCGGAAGACCAGTGTGAAGGGGACCGCCTCGTGCTTTGCCGTTGCGCC
>JAFQSI010000111.1 GCA_017409645.1 Oscillospiraceae bacterium
CAGTATCTCATCACCGAGTGCCACAACATCCTCGATGCCGCCGTCATCAGCGGCACCCCGCCCGCAGGCTCCAAGGAGCATGAGGAGCTTGTGACGGTCCACGCCGTGGGTCTGGTCCGGCGCTACACCGTCCGGGGCACCGCTCACCGCTTCGAAAGCGAGGAGCTGGTCCATGCGGTCATGACCTTCCTGGTCGATGATGCAACCTACACGCTTCAGTCGCTGAAAACCGCCGCGGACATTCCCATCGCGGACCTCTACTCCCCCAAGGCCATGGAGCTTTGGACAAACAACGACGCTCTGGTCGGTCAGCTGGAGGACCAGTGCGACTGGCTGGCCCAGCTGTGGGTGGAGGAGAACCCGCCCTCGGCATTGGAGGTGGAGCAGCTGATTGAGGTCATCTGCACCTCCCCTGCCTGGTCCTCCAACCCAGGCGATTACATCGCCGTCCATCAGTCCGAGTTCCAGCGGCTGCTGCAATGCGAGCGGACCACCGTCGCCTACTGCTTCGACCAGTTTTCCAGCAGACGACAGATCGGCCTGCAGGGCCACATCATGGCCCTGGCCTGCCAAAGCATCATCGGCGAGACGGAGAGTCTGTGCATCGACAGCCACTACATGACCGGCCAGGACTGGTTCGACCTCTTTGTCCAGGAAGCAAAGGCCCTCCGGGACCAGCTCGGCGCCGGGGAGCTTGCCGAACTCCACCCCTACCACTTTATGGCCCTGGAAGCAATGGGCATCTGAACAAAACGAGCCGGGGATCCTGAGATCCCCGGCCGAATTTTACTTTTTGACCCTCATCCGAAACAGGCGCGACCAGCTGCCCAGCAGGAAGCTGTCCCCATCCAGAAAGACGACCTCCTCCAGCGGGTTTAAGTCCAGCTTACCCAGCATGGCGTCATATTCGATCCGTCCAAGCTCCTCCAGACTTCTCGGGTCCCGGAAGAGGATATCCCGGTGCAGGGCGTGGCTCCTCTGGACCACCAGACCCCGCTGGGCGGAAAAGCCCGTGTTCATGCTGTAAAGGTCCACCGATTTGCGGACTCGGACCTCACCGCTTCGGGTGTCGACGCGGAAGATGCAGCCCTCCTCCCGCAGTCCCGTCAGATTCTGCGGGATCAGCTGGGCACCATAGACGAAGGACCCATCATCGGTCCAGCAGCCCGGCCAGAAGCACTCCGGGAGCTTCTCCCGCGTGGTGACCCGGGAAAGGACCTCTCCCTCCGTGGTCATGGTGACGAAGTCGATGGGATGCAGACCGATATAGCTCCGCTTACACTCGGCGAAGCGGACCACGCCGTTTTCCACCGGGCCCAGCTGGACGTTCCGGTCCGTCTCATAAAGCCGGGTCATGGTCCGGCTGGGTACATGAAAGCGCCACACGCCGCCCACCGCAGCCCACAGGACCGTATCATCCCCGATGAAATGGAGGGGGTTTTCATACCAATCGGGGACCTGCCAGTCCCCCAGCCGCTCCAGTTCGGTCCCGTCCCACAGATACAGCACGCCTGTGGTGTTCAGGATCAGCAGCGACCGGTTGTCCGACAGGAACACCATGGTCCCGACGTTGGACAAACGGAAGGAGCCCTCCCGCCTCAGCTCCGGCAGCGTATAAAGGCCCACGCTCCGCTCGGAGCTGACCGCAGCATGGGTCCCGTCCGGCGAGACAGCGATGCACATGGCACCCTGACGGACGGTCTTTTCCACTGTAAATTCCATGAAAACTCCCCCTCTCTGATGGTTCTCATGATACCATCTCCCGGCAGGATTGTCCACCCTCTTGTGATTCTGCACAGGAAAACCGCCCGGACCGAAGGAGATTCAGAAGAATACCTATGGATTTTTTCCGAAACCTGTGGTATACTGACAGTTGCGAAAAAAGACAACCACGTTTTGAATGAGGTGTAACATTATGACGAAAATCGACATTTACTCCGGCTTCCTGGGAGCCGGCAAAACCACCCTGATCAAGAAGCTGATCTCCGAGGGCTACAAGGGCCAGAAGCTGGTTCTCATTGAGAACGAGTTCGGCGAGATCGGCATTGACGGCGGCTTCCTGCAGGACGCCGGCATCAACATCACCGAGATGAACTCCGGCTGCATCTGCTGCTCCCTGGTGGGCGACTTCGGCAAGGCTCTGGAGAAGGTCATCTCCGAGTACCATCCCGACCGGGTTATCATCGAGCCCTCCGGCGTCGGCAAGCTCTCCGACGTCATCGGCGCCGTGAAGAAGGTCGTGGGCCATGATGTGGAGCTGGGCTATGCCGTGGCCGTGGCCGACGCCAACAAGGTCAAGGTCTACATGAAGAACTTCGGCGAGTTCTACAACAACCAGATCGAGACGGCCTCCACCATCGTCCTGTCCCGGACCACCGGCATCTCCGACAAGAAGCTGGACACCGCCCTGGAGCTGATCCGGGAGCATAACGCCGCCGCCACCATCGTCACCACCCCCTGGGAGGATCTGTCCGGCGAGCAGCTGATCGCCGCCTTTGAGGGCGAGCATACCCTGAAGAAGCACATGGAGGCCACCGAGCAGGAGCATCACCACCATCACCACGATCACGATGACCACTGCTGCTGCGGCCACGATCATGAGCATCACCACGAGCATGGCGAGGAGTGTGGCTGCGGCCACCATCACCACGACGAGGGCTGCCACGAACATCACCACGGCCATGAGCCCGCCGAGTGCGGTTATGCGCATCACCGCCACGACCACGACGAGCATTGCTGCTGCGGTCACGACCATGACCACGAGCATCACCACCATCTTGAGCATGGCGAGGAGTGCGCCTGCGGCCATCACCACGACCACGAGCATCACCACCACCATGACCATGGCGAGAACTGCACCTGCGGCTGCCATGACCACGATCATCACCACCATCATCATGCCGACGAGGTCTTCACCTCCTGGGGCCGGGAGACTGCCAAGAAGTACACCGCCGAGCAGATTTCTTCCATTCTGGAGGAGCTGGACTCCGGCGAGTACGGCATCGTCCTGCGGGCCAAGGGCATCGTGGCGGGCATGGACGGCAAGTGGATCCACTTCGACCATGTCCCCGGCGAGGCCGACGTCCGCTTCGGCAGCGCCGATGTGATGGGCCGCCTCTGCGTCATCGGCTCCAAGCTGAGCGAGGAAGCCGTGGCCAAGCTCTTCGGCGTGTAAGGAGAAGCCCATGACTCAGATCCCTGTTTATGCATTCACCGGCTTCCTGGACTCCGGCAAGACCAAGTTCATCCAGGAGACGCTGGAGGACGAGCGCTTCAACGCCGGCGAGCGGACGCTGCTGCTGGTCTTTGAGGAGGGCGAGGAGGAATTCGATTTCTCCACCTATCCCCACCAGAATGTCTTCCTGGAGGTCCTGGACCAGGAGACGGTCACCGAGAAGGACTTCAAGGCCCTGATGAAGAAACACCGCCCCGAGCGGGTGGTTGCAGAGCTGAACGGTATGCAGCTGGTGGGCGACCTCTACGCCCGGTTCCCCGCTGAGTGGGTCATCGCCCAGGAGGTCATGTTCGCCGACTCCACCACCTTCATGGCCTACAACGCCAATATGCGCAACCTGGTCATGGACAAGCTGACCGGCGCCCAGATGGTGGTCTTCAACCGCCTGGAGAAGGACGCGGATGTGATGCCCTTCCACAAGCTGGCCCGGGCCGCATCCCGCCGGGTGGATATCATGTACGAGTTCACCGACGGCTCCACCCAGTTCGACGACATCGAGGATCCCCTGCCCTTCGATATCAATGCCCCCGTCATTGAAGTAGAGGACGACGACTACGCCCTCTGGTTCCGGGACGTCACCGAGGAGCCGGAGAAATACCAGGGCAAGACCGTCCGCTTCAAGGCCCAGGTGGCCATGCTCCGCCGGGACAAGAACGGCATGTTCGCCCCCGGCCGGTTCGTTATGACCTGCTGTGTCGACGATATCCAGTTCTGCGGACTGCCCTGCAAGTGGGCCGATGCCGCAAAGCTCAAGTCCCGCTCCTGGGTCATGGTGGAGGCGAAGATCTCCGCCGAAAAGCACCGGCTGTACAAGGGCGACCTTGGCCCCGTGCTGACGGCCCTGTCCGTCACCGACGCCGCTCCCGCCGTGGAGGACGTCTGCACCTTCTGATATGCAAGCCGCCCCGGAGTATCCGGGGCGGTTTTTTGCATCATTGGATAATCCTCCTGCATAAGCGCATGGATTTATGGATAATTCACAGGGAAAAATGGGGATCTTACCGAAGATTCTCCCGCTGCGCCGTTGACTTTCTGCATCTTCCGGGGGTATAATGCTTCATATCGAATCCGCCCCCGGGCGGCACGAAAGGAAGTCTTTGCATTGAAACGGTCCCTCGCACTCATCCTCACCCTGCTGCTGGCGCTGCTGTGCGGCTGCGCCCGGCCCGAGACGCTCCGGGTGGCCATGTCCCCGGATTTTGCCCCCATGGAATTCATCGACGATTCCGCCTCCGGTCAGGACCGGTTCGTGGGCTTTGATGTGTCTCTGGCAGAGTATCTGGCAAAGGGTCTGGGCATGGAGCTTGAGATCGTGCCCATGAGCCTGCAGGGCTGCCAGGATGCCGTGGAGGACGGTCAGGTCGACATGGCGATCTCCGGTTTCACCTGGCTGCCCGAGCGGGAAGCGCGGTTCAATCTCTCCGCCCCCTACCACTCCGGTGACAGCTCCGCCCGGCAGATCCTGCTGACCACCACCGACAACCTCCGATTCTACGGCAGCGCCGTGAGCCTGAAGGGCTGCCGGGTCGGCGTACAGACCGGTTCCCTGCAGGAATGGCTCGTCCGGGAGCAGCTGCCCGGCGCTGTGAGTGTTCCCTTTGAGAGCATCGATTCCGGCGTTGCCATGCTGCGCTCCGGAGCTGTGGATGTGCTGGCCCTGGCGGAGGGAAATGCCGACGCCCTGATCCGCGGGGACGAGAGCCTGTGCAAGACGGGCTTCTGCTTTGAACTGACCGATGCCCAGCGGGACAATCTGATCCTGCTGCCGAAGGGCGGGGACGATCTGACTCAGGCCGTCAATGAGCTGCTGACCAAGGCCGCCGAGGCCGGTTACTACGAAAAGTGGTACGCCGAGGCTCTGGAGCAGGCGGGCGTGGGCATCGAGGTCCACTACGACGACGATGGCAACATCGCCACCGAAGGAACATAACCACCGGGCCGACAGACAGCTGTCGGCCCGATGATACAGAAAGGTACCATCATGAAACAGTCTATCTACGATTACATCCAGTCCCGGGCTGACGACTTCATCGCCGTCTCCGACCGGATCTGGGAATTTGCCGAGCTGAGTCTGAACGAATACAAGTCCGTTGCATGCTACCTGGACTTCCTCCGGAAGGAGGGCTTCACCATCCGGGAGCAGGTGGCGAACGTTCCCACCGCCTTCGCCGCTTCCTATGGCAGCGGCAGTCCCCGGATCGGCATCCTGGCCGAATACGACGCCCTGTCCTCCCTGTCCCAAAGGGCAGGCGTCGCCGAGAAGGACCCTCTGGTCCCCGGCGGCCACGGCCACGGCTGCGGTCACAATCTCCTGGGCGCAGGCTCCCTGGCGGCGGCCGTCACCATCAAGAAGCTCATCGAGCTTGGGCACCTGAAGGGCACCGTGGTCTTCTACGGCTGTCCCGGCGAGGAGGGCTGCGCGGGCAAGAGCTTCATGGCCCGGGACGGCGAATTCCGGGATCTGGACGCCGCCATCACCTGGCACCCCGGCGACACCAACGAGGTCACCACCGGCTCCAACGCCGCGTGCCTGCAGTACCTCTACTCCTTCCAGGGGCAGACCGCCCACGCCGCCGGTGATCCCCATCTGGGCCGCAGCGCCCTGGACGCCGCGGAGCTGATGAATGTGGGCGTTCAGTTCCTCCGGGAGCATATGCGCAAGTGTGAGAGCGTCCACTACTCCTTCCTGGATGTGGGCGGCCCCAGCCCCAACGTGGTCCAGCCCACCGCCAGTGTCCTGTACATGGTCCGCAGCGACAATGTCCGCAATGCCAAGAGCCTTTTGGAGCGGGTCCACAACATCGCCCGGGGCGCGTGTCTGATGACCGGCACCGAGGTCTCCATCCGTCAGGTGGACGGCACCGCCAGCACCCTGAGCAACACCGTCCTGGAAAAGGTCATCCACAAAAATCTGGAAGCCGCTCCCCTGCCCGTCTATACGGACGACGAGCTTGCCTTTGCTGAGGCCATTCACAATACCTACGATTGCCGCGACCTCCCCGGCACCGCACCCAGGTTCGACTGGAAGGTGAAGCAGCAGGTGAAGGAGTGGACAAACAACGGACAGAAGGCCGTCAACGATTTCGTCATGCCCTATGTCCCCTCCGACTACATGAGCGCAGGCTCCACGGACGTGGGCGACGTCAGCTGGCTGACCCCCACCGCCCAGTTCAACGCCGCCACCTGGCCCAGCAACTGCCCCGGCCACTCCTGGCAGATGGTCTCCACCGGCAAGACCGTCTTCGCCCACGAAGCCATGCTCTACGCGGGCTGCGTTCTGGCCATGACCGCCTACGATCTGATGACCGATCCCGCCATCCTCACCGAAGCCCGTGCGGAATTCAGCGTCACCGCCGCGGGCGGCTACGACTGCCCCCTGGAACCGGACCTGGTGGCCGAGCCCGCCGCGATCTGAAAACAGACGGTGTACTGCCCTGCGGTACACCGTTTTTTTCTTGCCGTTTCCGATCTGATATGCTAGAATGGTGTCAATGAACGTACAGGAGGGCTGTATATGAGCCATTATGACCCGTCAATGGATTACGGTCGATATCCCACCTTTGCGCCGCTTTCGGAGGAGCTGCTGGAACAGTTTGCCCGGTGCGACAGCTGCGGCGGCGTGGATTTCAGGTTCCGGCTGCCGGATTGGACGGCAGTTTGCAAACGGTGCGGAAAGGTTCTGCAATTGTCCCCGCCAACGATTCTTCAACAGGAGCGCCCCGGGCTTCCCTTTCAATTTCTCATAAGCGGTGGCAAGGATATTCTCCTAAGGAGCGATGGCACCCTAAAGGCCGTTGATTGGCAGAACCATGATCTGTGCATCTTTGACAGTTGGAGCAATGTCATCGCCCTTGCAGGAAATCAGCACACGGTAGGATTGTGCCAAGACGGTACAGTCAAAGTCCACGGCACCGATACCTACGGACAGTGCCGGGTTCAGGATTGGTCCAACATGACCGCCATCGCAGCCGGCTATCACCACACGGTTGGCCTTCGGGACAATGGCACCGTTGCCGCAGTCGGTGCCAATCATTTTGGTCAGTGTAATGTTACGGATTGGAACGGAATCACCGCGATTGCAGCCGCTTTCACCCATACCGTGGGCTTGTCTTCTGACGGCACCGTCAAGGCGTTGGGAGATAACCGTGATGGACGCTGTGACGTGTCAGGATGGTCCGATATTTCAGCCATCGCCGTAAGCGGCAGTCACACGGTCGGTCTTCGTAGGGACGGTACCGTCTGTGCGACGGGGGACAATTCGGTAGGTAAGTGCAATGTTAAAGACTGGCGCGGCATCATCGCAATTGCTGCGGCCAACCACCATACGCTGGGAATCTGCGCCGACGGCACCGTCAGAGCGGTGGGTGCCAATAAATACGGGCCCATCAACCTGGACGCGTGGAAGGATGTCGCTACCATCTCCACACACTGGCAGTACACATTGGGCATCCGCACCGATGGAACCATCCTTTGTACAGATCTCAATCGAAAAAAATGGATCGAACGTTCTCTCGCCTAACGGCAGGAGTGCGCCGCAGCCGCGGCG
>JAFQSI010000112.1 GCA_017409645.1 Oscillospiraceae bacterium
GGAGCTGATCCATCTGGTGGAGGAGGTCCGGCACCACGATATCCGGGCCATCTTCGTGGAGGAGAACGGCTCCGGCTCCGCGGCCTCCATCATCGCCGCCGAGACGGGCGTCAGTCTTTCCACGCTCTCCATGGCCATGTCCGGCGACGACTATTTCGAAGCCATGTACGCGAACATCGACGCACTCAAGGAGGCGCTGAAATGATCAATCTCTTCCACAGCGGCGGCTGTCACGACTCCTGCTGCCTGAAGGTGCAAAACGTGACCGTCAGGATCGGCGGGGACCGGATCCTGAAGGATGTGAATCTCCATGTCCACTGCGGTCAGCTGGTGGCCCTGATCGGCCCCAACGGCGCGGGCAAGTCCACCCTGCTCAAAACGCTGCTGGGCGAGCGGGAATTCGACGGCAACATTATCTTCTCCGTCCCCGGTGCCCGCCGGGCCAAGGCCCGGATCGGCTATGTGCCCCAGACCCCCAATTTCGACCCCGGCGACCCGGTGTCCGTGGCGGACCTGTTCAATTGCTGCCTGAGCCGCCGTCCCGCCTTTCTGGGCGCTTCCAAATCCGACCGGGAGCTGATCCTCGAGTGTCTGGACCGGGTCCACGGCGAGGATCTGATCGACAAGCGGGTGGGCACCCTCTCCGGCGGCGAGCTGCAGCGGGTGCTGCTGGCCCTGGCTCTGGAGCCCATGCCCAACATCCTGATCCTGGACGAGCCCCTGTCCGGCGTGGACATCGAGGGCCAGACCGGTCTGATGGACATGCTCGACGAGATCCGCCGGGACTATGACCTGTCGATCCTCATGACCACCCACGATTTTTCCATGCTCAGCCGCTACGCCGACCGGGTGGTCCTCATCGACCACGAGGTAAAATGCCAGGGAACGCCGGAGGAGGTCCTGGGCTCCGCCGAATTCCGCACGGCATTTCGCATGAAGGAGGGAACATGATGCAGCTTTGGTACGCCCTTTGGGACGCGCTCCCCTTTGAGCTGCTCCACTGGGATTTTATGAAGAATGCCCTGCTGGCGCTGCTGCTTCTGGCTCCCCTGTTCGGCCTTCTGTCCACGATGATCGTCACGGGCCGGATGAGCTTCTTCTCCGACGCTCTGGGCCACTCGGCCTTCACGGGCATCGCCATCGGCTGCATCTGCGGCCTGGCCCCCACGGCTGTGGCGGTGGCCTTCTCCGTGGCCTTCGCGCTGCTGTTCTCCTGGGTACGCAGCCGAAGCAACCAGGCGGCGGATACCCTCATCGGCGTCTTTTCCAGCACCGCTGTGGCCCTGGGCATCTTCATCGCCACCCTGGGCGGCGGCAGCTTCACCAAGTACAACAAGTATCTGATCGGCGACGTTCTCTCCGTGACCCCCGCCGAGATCGGCGTGCTGGCCATCGTGCTGCTCTGTGTGGCGGTATTCTGGGTCCTCTTCGGCAACCGGTTGGTCCTCGTCTCCATCCACCCTCAGCTGGCGTCCTCCCGGGGACTGAAGGTCAAAACCACCCAGACCATCTTCACCGTCTGCATCGCCGTGGTGGTGACCCTGGCCATCAACTGGGTGGGACTGCTGATGCTCAATTCCCTGCTGGTGCTGCCCGCGGCCTCGGCCCGGAACGTGTCCAAGAATCTGCGGCAGTACCATGGCTTTTCCGTTCTCTTCGCCCTGCTGGCGTCGCTCATCGGCCTGAGCGTGTCCTATCATCTGGGCGCATCCACGGGAGCGGCCATCAGCCTGTGTCTCGCCGTCATCTTCTCCGTTTCGTTCGTTTTCCGTAAAAAGGTTTCCTGAAACCGCCGATGCAACCAATAGTTGACATGATTTTTATTATATTTCTTCTGATTGCTCATTACCGTCAAGTCCACGCACAGCAGGCCTGACCGCAAAAAACCGGATGCAGACGCATCCGGTTTTTTCTATGGAAACATATTGCTCACTTCGCGCCCCAGCGCTTGTGGACCTTCTTCAGCTCCTCGGGGATATTGATGTGCTGGGGGCAGGCAGCCACGCAGGCGCCGCACTCGATACAGCCGGACTGGTTCCGCTCGCCCAGAGCCTGGTACTCCGTACGGGCCCGGACGCCGTCGCCGTCCAGCTGGGCCCGGTTGAACATGGCGAAGATATCGGGAATCGCGATCCCATTGGGGCAGACATTGCAGTAGCTGCAGCCGGTGCAGGGCACAGAGATTCGCATGCGCATCTTGTTGCCCGCCATGAGCATGCTGTGGACCTCCTCGGCGGTGAGCATCCCGGCGTGGGCCTTCTCCGCGTAGGACAGGTTCTGCTCCACCTGCTCGGTGGTGGACATGCCGCTCAGCACCACGTTGACCTGGGGCATATTCCACAGGAAGTCCAGGGCGCTCTCCACGACGCCCCTGGGCAGCAGGGCCGCCACATCCTCGGGGACATTCGCCAGGGCGCCGCCCCGCAGGGGCTCCATGATGACCACCGCCAGGCCCCGCTTATGGGCCTCCTCCAGACCGGCGATGCCCGCCTGGTAGTTGACGTCCTGATAGTTCAGCATGATCTGGCAGAATTCCCAGCCGTCATAGGCGTCCAGGATCCGGATGAAGGAATCATAGCTGTCGTGGAAGGAAAAGCCGATGTGGCGGATCTTGCCCTCGCGCTTGGCCTTTTCCATGTGGGCCAGGACATTGTACTTGACCACATAATTCTCCCAGCGCTCGTCGCTTAGGGCGTGGAGCAGGTAGACGTCGATGTGGTCGGTCTGGAGCCGCTGCAGCTCCTCGTCCAGGATCCGCTCGAAATCCTCCTCGCACTTCAGCATGGAGACGGGCATCTTGGTGGCCAGGGTCACCTTCTCCCGGTAGCCGTCGCGCAGGCACAGGCCCGTGACCCGCTCGCTGTCGCCGTAGGCGTAGGCGGTGTCCACATAGCTCAGTCCCCGGTCGATGGCGCTGCGCAGCGTCTCGATGGCCCACTGCTCATCGATGGAGCCGTCCTCGCGCTTTTTCAGCCGCATCATGCCGAAGCCCAGGATGGAGGGAGTCAGATCGGTTTTGCCGAATTTTCGATTTTCCATAATTAAATCACCTCTGACCAAATCATAGCAAAAAGCCGTTGCGTTTGCAACGGCTTTCGCGATTATTTCAGATCTTTTTTGATCCCGTCGATGATCTTCATGGCTTCGTCGATGGTGTTGATGGCGCAGATCTCCTTTTTGTAGTAGGCCGCGTGGCTGACGCCCCGCAGGTACCAGGCCAGATGCTTTCTCGCCTCTAAGCATGCGATCTTCTCGCCCTTGTCCTCCAGAGCCAGCAGCACCTGCTTCCGGCCCAGCTCCATCCGCTCGTTCAGACTGGGTCGGGGAGCGATCTCCTCCCCCCGGAGGGCCTGCTGGATCTCCGTGAACAGCCAGGGGTCGCCGAAGGTGGCCCGGCCCACCATCAGGTAGTCCGCGCCCGTCCGGCGCAGGCACTCCACGGCCTTGGGGCCGGATACGATGTCGCCGTTGGCGATGAGGGGGATGGAAAGCAGCCTTCTCACCTTGCCGATGGTGTCCCAGTCGGCGACGCCGGTGTAGAGCATGCTTCGCGTCCGGCCGTGGACGGTGATGGCCGCCGCGCCGTTATCCTCCATCCGCTGGGCGAAGGATTCCACATTGATGCTGCCCTTGTCCCAGCCAAGGCGGCACTTGACCGTCACGGGGATGGAAAGCTTATCGCTGACAGCTTTGACGATCTCCCCCGCCAGCTCCGGGCTCTTCATCAGGCCGCAGCCGTCGCCGTTGTTTGCGATCTTGGGCATGGGGCAGCCCATGTTGATGTCGATGAAGTCACAGCCGCTGATCTCCGCGGCCATGACGGCACTTTCTGCCATGATGGCCGGGTCGTTGCCGAAGATCTGGGCACCGCAGATGCTGCCCTCGTTCTTCTTCAGCAGTCCCCTGCTCTTCTTGTCCTGATACACCAGCGCCCGGGAGGAAACCATCTCCGTGACGGTCATATCCGCTCCAAGCTCTGCACACACCGTCCGGAACGCCAGATCCGTGACCCCCGCCATGGGCGCCAGCGCCAGCATGCCGGGCACTTCCAAATTGCCGATTCGCATTTCTCTCGCCTCCAGTTTGGGATATAATACCACAAACCGGGGGAGAATGTCAAATTGACAATTGAAAATGGAAAGTTGAAAATGAAGGAGAACTTTCCATTTTCAATTTTTCATTTTCCATTACAGTACCGCCGACAGCAGCCACAGCACCCCGGTGACGCCTGCTCCCGCCGCGCCCCAGACCGGGCCGGTATGGAGCCAACTCCGCTTCCGACCGGGCGGCGGCTCCAGACAGCCCCTTGCCTCTCTGAGCAGCGCCTCGTCGCTGACGCCGCCGCCTTCGACCGCGCCGTCCCGAAGAATGAAGATGGCCTGATCGAACAGCTTTTCCTCTGTCCCACTGACCACGATGACCTGTCGGGATGTTCCCTTGACCATAATAATCGCCTCCTTTGATGGAAGTATCACCCAAAGGAGGCGGATTTATTCCTTTTTTCCCAATGCTTTTACAGCTCGTACTCCGTCAGCTCCGCGTTGGACGCGAAATAGCCGCTGTATTCGTCATTGCCAAGATCCTGAAACCAGCTCCGGATCATCCGGCAGACGCCGCCGTGGCAGACGAGCAGGACGGTCTTCTCCGGATAATTCCGCTGCACATCCTCCAGACAGCCGTAGACCCGGTGGGCCAGATCGAAGGCCGATTCCCCGCCGGGATAGCGGGTGGGGAACTGGGCGCGGATATGCCGGAAATCCGGGTCAAACCGGGACTTTCCCTCGAACACGCCAAAATTCAGCTCCATGAGACGCTCGTCGATCTGAACGGGAACGCCGATGGCGTCGGACACCGCCTGGGCGGTCTGCCTGGCCCGGAGCAGGGGCGACGCGATGATCACCTCGATCCCCTTCCCCTTGGCATTCTCAGCCAGAAGCTGCGCCTGCTGAAGGCCCTTGGCCGTCAGGGGGATGTCCGTCCGGCCGCTGATCTTATTCTCGAGGTTCCATTGCGTCTCGCCGTGACGGGCCACATAGAGCTTCATCAGAAACCAAGCTCCTCTCCCACCAGGACTACCTTGATCCGGCCCGCGGGCTTGCTGTTGCGGGTGATGAGCAGCTGGTTGCAGATGCTGCTTTCACAGTGGCAGTCGGCGCAGGAGCCGGTGACGGTGCAGGGATTCGGCAGACCGAAGCGCTGCTGGTTCATGGGAGCCGCCACGGTCCGGGCCCGCTTGACGGCGTCCTCCAGCGTGGCGCAGACCTTGTTCATGCCCGCCACGACGATGATGTTTTTCGGGCCGTAGACGATCATGCCCACCCGGTTGCCGTTGCCGTCGATGTTGACCATCTGGCCGTCCAGGCTCAGGGCGTTGGCGCCGGTGATGAAGAAATCGGCATTAAAGCATTCGCGCATGCAGCGCAGCTTTTCGGCGGGGTCGGAGAACCGGTCCCGGTCGATGACAGTGTAGTTCCCGGCATGGACCGCCTCCTGGACGCCCACCTGGGCCGCGCTGATCGCACCGCCCCAGCCCACGGTGCTGCCCTCGGGCATCAGGGCCAGGACCTGCTGCAGGGCCTCGGCCTTCGTGGCGCAGTAGTACGCTTCAAAGTGGTTCTTCTGCAGATTTTTGACGAGGACCGCGCCGCGCTTGTCGAAATAATCTCTTGTTGCCTTTTCCATGGAAAGGACCCCCTTTTTCTTTTGATTTTACCACACCGGTCCCATTGTGTCAAATCCTTCCGGCGTCTTGCGTTTTCCGTAAAATGGTGGTACAATTCCGATAGACATCAAAAACAGGAGGTACATCCCATGACCTACGAAGAAGCTTTGAAGAGCGCCCGCACCGAGATCGCCAATTGCCACGCCTGCCCCGTGTGCAACGGCATCGCCTGTAAAAATACCATCCCCGGCCCCGGCTCCAAGGGCACCGGCACCGTGGCCCCCCGGAATTATGAGGCCTGGCAGAAGATCTATCTGAATCTGGACACCATCGCCCCCAACCTGGGCGTGGACACCTCCATCGAGCTTTTCGGCGAGAAGTTCGACCTGCCCGTCTTCGCCGCTCCCATCGGCGCGGTGAC
>JAFQSI010000113.1 GCA_017409645.1 Oscillospiraceae bacterium
ATGGAGCGCTTTGGTCTGGACGAGGTCCAGGCCCAGGCCATTCTGGATATGCGCCTGAAGGCCCTCCAGGGCCTTGACCGGGAAAAGCTCCAGAACGAGTACGACGAGCTGATGGGTAAGATCACCTACTACCTTCAGCTGCTGGAGGATCCCGAAAAGCTCAAGGCCGTCCTGCGGGAGGAGCTGATCGCCATCCGGGACAAGTTCGCCGACGGCAGAAAGACCGAGATCCAGGACATCGAGGACGAGATCGACATCGAGGACCTGATCGAGGAGGAGCAGTGCGCCATCACCCTTTCCAATCAGGGCTACATCAAGCGCATGAGCGTGGACACCTACCGGACCCAGTCCAGAGGCGGCAAGGGCGTGTCCGCCCAGAATCTGAAGGAGGAGGACTACGTCAAGAATATCTTCGTGGCCTCCACCCATGACCATGTGCTGTTCTTCACGGACCTGGGCCGGGTCCACCACCGCAAGGGCTACCAGATCCCCGAGTCCAGCCGCACCGCCCGGGGCACCGCCATCGTCAACGTGCTGCCCCTGGAGCCCGGCGAGCAGGTCACCGCTGTGGTCACCACCCGGGAATTCCAGTCCGATGAGTACCTGATGATGGTCACGAGAAACGGCACCATCAAGCGTATGCCCTTCATCGCCCTGAAGACCAACCGCAAGGGCGGCATCCGGGCCATCACCCTGGACGAGGGGGATCACCTGATCAACGTCATCCGCACCAAGGGCGACGACAACATCCTCATCGCCACCGCCCAGGGCTTCGCCATCTGCTTCAGCGAGCGCGACGCCCGTCCCATGGGCCGTGACGCCGTGGGCGTCCGGGGCATCAGCCTGTCTGAGGGCGACTACGTGGTGGGTGCCGAGAAGGCCGAGGAGGGCAAGTGCCTGCTGACCGTCACCGAGCGGGGCTACGGCAAGCGCACGGAGCTTTCTGAGTACCTGCGCACCGCCGCCGACGGCACCAAGACCGCCCAGATGCGCGGCGGCAAGGGTCTGAAGAACTACAACATCACCGACAAAACCGGTCTGGTGGCAGGCTGCCGCGTGGTGGCCGAGGACGACGACGTGATGCTCATCGAAAACGGCGGCGTCATCATCCGTGTGCCCGCCTCCTCCATCAACATCTACAAGCGGGATGTCCAGGGTGTCATCGTCATGCGCATCGAGGAGGGCAACCAGGTCGTCTCCGTGGAGCGGATCGACAAGGTCGCCGAGGAGCCGGCGGAATGAAGACCGTGACCATCTACACCGACGGCGCCTGCTCCGGCAACCCCGGCCCCGGCGGCTGGGGTGCCATCCTGGAATACCGGGGAGTGGAGAAGGAGCTGAGCGGCGGCGAAAAAAGCACCACCAACAACCGCATGGAGCTGACTGCCGTCATCAAGGCGCTGCAGGCGCTGAAGGAGCCCTGCACCGTGGAGCTGTATTCGGATTCCAAGTATGTCATCGACGCCCTCGAAAAGGGCTGGGCCGCATCCTGGCGTAAAAAAGGCTGGATCAAGTCCGACAAGAAACCCGCATTGAATCCCGACCTCTGGGAGACCCTCCTGACCCTGGTGGAGACCCACGACGTCCACTACCACTGGGTCAAGGGCCACGCCTCCAACCCCAAAAACAACCGATGCGACGAGCTGGCGGTGAGCGAGTGGAAGAAGCTGAAGGGATGACTCGTATTTGTTTGCCTGGCGGCAAACGTCATTTGCGCATGAGGCGGATGGAATGGAACAGCCAGTCAGAAAGAAAAATCGTCTTCAAAATTATGATTACAGCCAAAACGGTGCGTATTTCATCACCATTTGCACGGATAAGCGGAAGTGTATCTTGTCTGAGATTGTAGGGGCGACCCTTGGTCGCCCGGCATATGCCCAATTGACCTCGTGGGGGAAATGTGTGGAAAATGCCGTCATGCGTATTGAACAATGCTACACAGATGTTAGATTGGAGAAATACGTTATCATGCCCAATCATATCCATCTGCTTCTGATGATCGACGTTGCACCCGGGCGACCGAGGGTCGCCCCTACGATATCAAGGATCGTACAGCAGACAAAAGGTCTTGCTACGAAGCAAATCGGGCGCAATCTGTTTCAAAAATCCTTTCACGACCATATTATCCGGGATCAGGCGCATTTTGACATGATCTGGCAGTACATCGACACCAATCCTGCCCGATGGCAGCAGGACTGCTTTTATACGGAGGAATAACCATGGAAGAACAATTCATCACTGCCTGGCTTGCTGCACGGGAGAAGGCCGCTGCCTTGGGCGTGCGGCTGCGGCCCCTGGAGCGGGACAAGGCCATGCAGCTGGCCCACCGGTCCTTGCAGGGCCACCGGGAGAGCGAGGGCTTCGGCATCCTCGCCGACAAGAAGCATCTGGAATTATCCCTGGAGGCCCTGGCCGTGGACAAGCGCTTCGGCGCCCTGTTCTCCGACGAGGAGGCCAACAACGCCCTGCAGCGTCTGCTGAACGCGGGGTACTATATGTGACAAAAAACCACCTGTTTCCGAAGAAACAGGTGGTTTTTTGAATATTTACAGTTTTTACAGCCTGTCGTAGCGCTCGGTGAGGGCGCGGATCTTTTCGGCCAGCTCGGCGGTGGCGAAGCCGGGCTTTGCCCGCCAGGTCCAGTTGGCGGTGGTCAGGGTGCCGGGGTGGTTCATGCGGCTCTCGCCGCCCAGTCCCAGGTAGTCCTGCATCTGGA
>JAFQSI010000114.1 GCA_017409645.1 Oscillospiraceae bacterium
CCGTCCTGCATCAGAACAACCACGATCAGCGCGATGCTCAGGATAGCAACCAGAACAGACAGAATGGTTTCGATCATCTTTTGTTAACCTCCCTCCGCTATACGGGATAAGAATATCGATCCCGTTTTGCGGGATGTCGTCAGATAAGCCCAATCATGATACCATAAAAAACCGGCCTTGGCAAGAGGTATTTTCAGATTTACGGCAGAAAATTCGCCAAAAACGGGCAGATCACCGCGGTCAGCACACCCGCCACGGCGATGGACAGGCTGCTGATCGCGCCCTCCACCCGGCCCATCTGCAGCGCCTTGGCGGTTCCCACGGCGTGGGAGCCGGTGCCGATGGCCACGCCCCGGGCCACGGGGTTGCGGATCCTGCACATCCGGCACAGGGTCGCCGCGCTCAGGTTGCCCACGATGCCGGTCATGATGATCATGGCGCCCGCCAGGGAGCTGATGCCACCCAGCTCCACGGCCACCTCCGCGCCGATGGCGGTGGTGACGGATTTGGGCATCAGACTGGCGCTCAGCGCCGGATCCAGCTCCAGCATCCAGCTCATGACGAAAATGCTACACATGCTGGTCAGGGAGCCGGCCGCAATGCCGCAGAGGATCGCCAGGGTGTTCTCCTTCAGCGCCTGCCACTGCTCATACAGCGGGATCGCCAGAGACACCGTGGCCGGGAGCAGCAGGTAGCTCAAAAACTGGACGTTCTGCCTGTACTCCCCCAGGGGGATCTGCACCAGCGACAGAAAGATCATGACAAAAATGCCGCCCAGCAGCAGCGGATTGAACAGGGCCAGCCCGGTCTTCTTATTGACCCAGGTGCCCAGGGCAAAGGCTCCCAGTGTCAGGGTCACGCCCCAGACGCTGAAGCTCTGGATAAATTCAGCCATTTTCTCCCCTCCTGTTCATGATCCACTGTGTGACCCGGCCCGCGACGGCCATGACGCCCCAGGTCACGGGGACCACGGCGATGAGGATGGGCCGCAGATTGCCGGAGATCAGCCCCCAGACGTCCATGACGCCCGCCACCGTGGGGACGAACAGCAGCGGGAACAGAGAGGACAGAAAATCCCCCGCCTCCTTCACCTGCTCCAGCTTGACCTTGCCCGTCAGCAGGGCCGCAGCCAGCAGGACCAGACCGTAAAGGCCCGCGGGAATGGGCAGCGGCAGCAGCGCATACAGCAGCTCCCCCGCCAGGCAGAAGCCCATGATCCGGGCAAATTGAAACACGTATTTCATAGTACCTCCTGAATGATCCGTGCATTTGCTCCCATTCTACAACACTCTGGTAAAAATTGCAAATGGTATTCATCATGTCCCAATAGCTCCTTGCCTCTCCCTATGGGAGAGGTGGCCCGCGTCAGCGGGTCGGAGAGGGCACTGGATTTTTGCAAAAAATCCAGCATTATCGAATATTTGCTTTGCAAATATTCGATAAACCCTCTCAGTCATGCTTACGCATGACAGCTCTCCCAAAGGGAGAGCCAAGGCGCTTCTCGCAAATTGGCTTATCGACAGTCTGATGGTATTGTCTTCTGTGCAGAATTCATAATTCTTTATAATTGTATCTGTTGACACGGCCCCGGAAAAATCGTATGATTACGATGATATCGTATGGGAATCGAAAAGGAGGAACCTCCCTATGGACATGAAGAAAACCGTGATCGCCCTGGGTGCTGCTCTGATGCTCGGTCTGACCGGCTGCGGCAGTCAGGCCCAGATCAACGTGGAGCAGGCCGGCATGCTGACCACCGCCGCCACCAGCTCCGATAAATTCGCCGGTGTGGTGGTCAGCGAGAACGTGGTCGAGATCGAGCGGGACACCGAAAAGCAGATCGAGGAGCTTTACGTCTCCGTCGGCGACGAGGTCCGGATCAACGAGAAGCTCTTCGAGTATGACACCGACACCCTGAGCCTGACCGTCGACAAGCAGGAGCTGGAGCTGGACAAGCTCGAGCAGCAGATCAAGGATCTGACCACCCAGGTCAAGGATCTGGAGAAGCAGATCAAGACCGAAAAGGCCAAGAAGGAGAAGAACCAGGACAAGCAGCTGCTGGCCACCCTGGAGATGAGCCTGCGTCAGGTCAACGTGGACCTCACCACCGCGACCTATGACAAAAATGCCCTTCAGGCCGAGATCAAGTACAACAAGAGCATGCTGACCAATGCCGCGGTCCGCAGCCCCATCAAGGGCACCATCCGCTCCATCAACGAAAACGGCTCCCCCTACATCACCATCCAGCAGGCCGGCTCCTACCAGGTCAAGGGCATCCTCAACGAGCTGAGCCTGAACGCCGGCATCATGGAGGGCGTGGGCGTCACCATCCTCTCCCGGACCGACCCCACCGTCTTCTGGACCGGCGTGGTCAGCCTGGTGGACTACAACAGCGCAGGCTCCAACGAGTATGACGAGATGTACGGCGGCGCCTATGACTCCGGCATGTCCACCTCCACCAGCTATCCCTTCTACATCAGCCTGGACAACACCAACGGTCTGCTGCTGGGCCAGCATGTCTACATCCAGATCTCCGCTGCCGCCCTCTCCGACGAGCTGCTGCGGATCCCCGAGGGCTACATCATGGACGTGACCATGGACGAGGAGACCTGGCTGACCACCGGCACCGTCTGGGGCGTGGACATGGAGACGCTGGAGCTGGTGAAGACCACCGTCACCCTGGGTGAGTATGATCCCACCTACGGCACCTATGTGATCCTGGACGGCATCACCGCCGAGAGCTATCTGGCCGATCCTGCCGCCGACGGCGTCAAGGAGGGCGCTTCCGTCACGCTGCGCAGCGAGCTGGAATACATGGGCCAGACCGAGCCCACCGAGGGCACCGCCCCCACCGGCGAAACCGGTGACGGGACCGGCAGCCCCGAGACGCCCGCCCCCGCCGAGACCGGCGACGACGGCTTCCTGGTCACGCCCGATGCGTAAGGAGGCAGCATGATCATTCAGCTTGAAAACGTATGCAAGGACTACACCCAGGGCCGGGAGCCGGTCCACGTCCTCCACGACATCTGTATGACCGTGGAGCAGGGTGCGTACATCGCCATCATGGGCCCCTCCGGCTCCGGCAAGACCACACTGATGAATCTGCTGGGCTGTCTGGATGTGCCCACCTCCGGCTCCTACTCCCTGGAGGGAAAGGACATCGGCACCCTCAGCGACGATGAGCTGGCGGACATCCGCAACCAGTCCATCGGCTTCGTCTTCCAGAATTTCCATCTGCTGCCCAAAATGACCGCCCTGGACAATGTGGCGCTGCCCCTGCTGTACCGGGGCATCCCCCTGAAGGACCGGCGCACCCGGGCCGAGGCCGCCCTGAAGCTCATGGGCCTGGGGGACCGGATGGATTTCTTCCCCAACCAGCTCTCCGGCGGTCAGCAGCAGCGCGTGGCCATCGCCCGGGCCATCGTGGGCAGCCCCAGGCTCCTGCTGGCCGACGAGCCCACCGGCGCTTTGGACACCGCCTCCGGCGTGCAGATCATGGACATTTTCCGCCGCTTAAGCCAGCGGGGCATCACCATCATCATGATCACCCATGAGCTTGGCATCGCCCAGTGCGCCGACAAGATCTACCACATCCTCGATGGCCGCCTCCACACGAACGGCCCCGATCAGTCCCCCGGAAAGGAGGCGTCTTATGAAGAAGCGTAAGCTCTGGATCCCCATCACGGCAGCTGTTCTGGCTGCAGCCGTGATCGCAGGCGCGCTGCTGATCCCCAGATTCCTCCCCAAGAAGGAGGCTGCCGTATATTCCGTCGCCATGGTGGGCTATACCGACTTCTATTCCGGCTCCTCTGAGAGCTACGGCCTGGTCACCACCGACAAGGTCCAGCCCCTGTATCTCTCCGGGACCCAGACCATCACCGAGATCCTGGTCTACCCCGGCCAGAGCGTCAAGAAGGGCGATGTGCTGTTCACCTACGACACCACCCTGTCTGACCTGGCTGTGGAGCGCAAGGATCTGGCCAACCAGCAGCTGGAGGTCCAGCTGAAGGCCGCTCAGGAGGAGCTGAAATCCCTGAACAAGATGAAGCCCATCCAGTACAAGCCCGGCTCCTCCTCTTCCACCACCAAAACCGATTACACCCGCTCCCCCAAGAACCCCGATCTCATCAACACCGTCTACTCCACCGGCACCTCCGGCAGCGGCAAGCTCAACCCCCTCTATGTGTGGCTGCACACCACCAGGCAGGTGGACGACGCCATGATCGAGTATCTGTTCTCCAAGGCCAGCGGCAGCCGTGACTATGTCTATGTGGTCTTCCAGACGACCCCCTCCAACCTGGCCGATTCGGAATTCACCACCCATACGGGCATCAAGTTCACCAAGGTCTACGAGACGGTCCCCACCACACCCCCCGAGCCCACGACTCCTTCGGAGCCCTCGCAGCCCACGACTCCCCCGGAGACTTCTGCTCCCACGGAGCCCACGGTGCCTTCTGAGCCCACGGTCCCCTCCGAGCCCACCCAGCCCTCGGAACCCTCTGAGTCCTCCGAACCCACGGTGCCTTCTGAGTCCACGGAGCCCTCTTCTCCTGCCCAGGAGCAGCCCGCTCCCGCCCAGGAGAAGGTCCTGACCGGCTATTCCATGACCTTCTTCGATCCCCCCTCCGCCCCCAAGGAGGACAACGGCACCGTCCAGTGGAACGACGGCTATACCTCCGCAGAGCTGACCGCCATGAAGAACGAGAAGCAGGCCGAGATCAAGCAGCTCCAGTTTGACATCAAGGTGGGCAAGGCAGAGCTGAAGATCATGCAGAAGGAGGCCGCGGACGGCAAGGTCCTGGCCGAATTCGACGGCGTGGTCAGCGACATCCTGGACCCCGCCACAGCGCTGGAATCCGGCGAGCCGCTGATGAAGGTCACCGGCGGCGGCGGCTACTATGTGGAAGGCTCCGTCAGCGAGCTGGAGCTGAATACCCTCCAGCTGGGCCAGAGCGTCACCGTCAACTCCTGGGACACCGGTGCCGTCTACACGGGCCGCGTGGTGGAGATCGGCAGCTATCCGGTGGAAGGACAGGATTACTACGGCTCCTCCAACGCCAGCTACTACCCCTACAGAGTCTTCATCGATGAGAGCGCCGACCTGCAGGAGGGCTTCTACGTCAGCATGACCTACCAGACTTCCGAGCAGGCCGCCGGCATCCTGTACCTGCAGAACGCATTCCTGCGCACCGAGGGCAACCGCAGCTACGTCTTCGTCCGCAACGGCGACGGTCTGCTGGAGAAGCGGTACCTCGAGTGCGGCGTCTCCTCCGACGGCTACATGACCCCCGTCTACGCCGGCATCACCGAGGAGGATTTCGTAGCCTTCCCCTATGACAAAGAGGCCGTTGAAGGCGCCCCCACCTACGAGGGTACCGACCAGGACCTCTACGGCTATTAAGGAGGGACGCACATGGAAAACATCAGACTCGCCTTCCAGGGCATCTGGGGCCATAAAATGCGCTCCTTCCTGACGATGCTGGGCATCATCATCGGCATCGCCTCCATCATCACCATCGTCTCCACCATCAAGGGCACCAACGAGCAGATCAAGGAGAACCTGATCGGCTCCGGCAGCAATGTGGTGACCGTTTCCCTGTACCAGGACGACTGGGAGTACGACATGACCTACTCCCCCCTGCCCGAGGGCGTCCGGGTGATCGAGGATTCCCTCCGGGACACCCTGAACCGGCTCTCCGGCGTGGAGGAGGTCAGCTTCTTCACCCGCCGGTACTGGTCCGACTTCGTCAGCGCCGGTGCCAACCGGTTCTCCGGTGAGACTTACGGCATCGACTCCGCCTTCTTCCGGGTCAACGGCTATCAGGTCACCTACGGCCGGGATTTCGACCAGCGGGATTATGACGGCTTCCGCAAGGTAGCCATCGTGGACAAGAAGGCCGCCGCGGCCCTCTTCGGCACGGAGCTGCCCATCGGAAAGGTCCTGGAGATCAAGGGCGAGCCCTTCACCGTGGTGGGCGTGGCGGAGCAGACCTCCACCTTTGAGCCCGCCATCTCCAGCTACAGCGATTACTACATGTACGCGGACACCTCCGCCGGTGCCATCTTCCTGCCCTCCGCGGTCTGGCCCATGGTCTTCTACTTCGATGAGCCCCAGTCCGTGGCGGTCAAGGCCACCTCCACCGACACCATGACCCGGGCCGGTCAGGCAGTTGCGGACATCCTGAACGAGAGCCAGCTGATCTCCGCCGGCACCGTGACCGACGAGGAGAGCGGCGACGACATCACAAGCTCCGGCAATTACACCGGCGCCTTCTCCTACCGCAGTCAGGACCTGCTCCAGCAGGCCCAGCAGCTGCAGGAGATGTCCAGCTCCACCAATCAGCAGCTGATCTGGATCGCCAGCATCTCCCTGCTGGTCGGCGGCATCGGCGTCATGAACATCATGCTTGTCTCCGTCACCGAGCGGACCAGCGAGATCGGCCTGAAGAAGGCCCTGGGCGCCAAGAAAAAGCGGATCCGCCGCCAGTTCCTGACGGAGGCCGCAGTGCTGACCAGCCTGGGCGGCATCATCGGCGTGGTGCTGGGCATCATCTTCGCCCACCTGATCTCCGCCTCCAACGGCGTCCCCGTGGCCATCGACATCCCCGCCACCATCATCAGCGTGGTCTTCTCCATGGCCATCGGCATCGTCTTCGGCATGCTCCCCGCGGTCAAGGCCGCAAACCTGAACCCCATCGAGGCGCTGAGAAGAGAATAAGCCAATCAAACGCCCCCGGTCCATACGGACCGGGGGCGTGCTGTTTTTTGGGGATGGATCAGGGAGTCTCGGTGATGGTTGCGCACCACTGGGCGTACTCGCCGGCCATGACCATGGCGTTCTCCTGGGCACAGGCGATCTGGACCAGGTAGAAGTTGTCGGCGGTGTTCTTGGCGACGACATAATAGAAGTAAAAAACGCCGTCGTCACCCTGGCCGATGAAGCTGGTGGCCACGTTGCCGCAGGCATCCTTCTCAAAGCCCAGGATGGATTCACCGTCCACGTACAGGCTGGCATAATCCTCGACGGTCAGGCCGTACAGGCCGTACTCCTCCTTGTTGTCCTCAATGAACATGATGGTGCTTGCGCTGTCGGCCAGAACGGCAGCAAAGCCCTCCACCTCCACAAGCTCCATGCCGGGAGCGGCATACATGCTCAGACCGCAGCCCAGGTCATACTGCTCCAGGCCGGTGGTGTCGGCAGGGACATACTCTCCCTCCACCAGCAGCTCGATGGTGTCAGCAGCTGCGGCGTACTCGTCAGCCCAGCTGCCGTCGGCGGTGGCATCGGCAAACAGCAGCGCAACGGTGGACCGGTTGTCGGTGATGTAGTAGGCATAGTACCGGGCGGTAATGCCGCCGGAGGTCATGGTGTAGTCCATCAGGCAAGCGGGATAGCCGTCGATCTGCAGGGCCTCCATGGCGTTCAGGGCAGGAGCCTGGCTTTCGTCACCCAGCAGGCCCAGGGATTCGGCAAAATTCTCCTCGGTCAGCTCGGACAGGTCCATGGGGGTCGGAAGCATCATGACGGTGATGCTGGAGCCGTCGCCGTTGGGACCGGCCAGGATCTGGACATTCTCCGCAGAGGAGAACACGTTGAAGCCCTCAGGCTCATCGAAATAGAAGTTGACGATGGGCTCCAGAGGAGGCTCAGTGGGTGCGGTGGTGGGTTCTTCGGTGGGCACGGTGGTGGGGGCCTCGGTGGGCACAGTGGTGGGGGCGGTGGTCCCGGCAGGAGCGCCGCCGCAGGCCGCCAGCAGGGCCGCGACCAGGGTCAGGACCAGAATCAAACGCAGCTTTTTCATGGGTTTCTCTCCTTTTTCTTTTTTGCAGCTTGCAAGATAATCATAACAGGAAGCAAGGACTTTTTCAAGGATAATTTGGAACATCTGCCGTCAAAAAACGCCCTGGATCTGCCCTGCTGATCCCCGGCAGACGAAAACGGGCCTGCTGCGAAGCATGACGCTTGGCAGCAGGCCCGTTGTTATTTTATTGCCTGATCACTCAGGTGGGGTCGTAATTGACGATGATGCTGTGGTCGATGCACTTGTTGGCCTGGGAGGCGGGGACCTTGGTGCCGTAGACGTTGATCTGGACCATGTTCTGGTTGTCCGCCAGGAAGGCGATCTTGCTCACCTCGGCGTTGTAGTCCATGTAGACATAGTTCAGGGCCTCCAGCTTGTCCAGGGGCTCCAGGGTGGTCAGCTGGTTGTACGAGCCGTTGACGGTGACCAGGGCAGCGGACGCGGGCAGGGCCGGCAGGGCTGCTGCCTGGTTATAGGAGAAGTCGAACTCCGTCATCTTGGTCAGGCTGCTGAGCATGGTGATGTCGGTGAGCTGGTTGTTGCTGATGTCCAGCGTCCGCAGCTCGGTACACACCGCCAGGGGGGAGCAGTCGGTGAGCTGGTTCTTCTCCGCCCGGAAGGAGGTCAGGCCCGTCAGGGTCCGGACGGCGGCGATGTCGGTGAGCTTGTTCTCGGACACGTCAAGCTCCGTCAGCTTGCCGCAGCTGCCCAGCGGCGCGATGGTGGTCAGAACGTTCTCGGACAGGTTCAGGCTCGTCAGCTCCGTCAGACCGGACAGGGGCGTCGGATCGGCCACGGCATTGTCCGCCAGATCCAGGGTCTGCAGCGTCGGGATGGTGGCCAGGGGCGACAGATTGCCGATGGCATTGCGGCTCAGGTCCAGCTTCTTCAGGCTGGGTACCCCCTCCAGGAAGGCCAGGGAGCTGATGGCGCAGCCCTCCATGGTCAGCTCCTCCAGAGCGGGCAGGGTCTTCAGGATACTCAGGTCCGCGGAAATGGCGCAGCCGGAGAGATCCAGGGACTTCAGATGGGTCATGCCCGTCAGGAAGGACAGATCCGCGATCTGGTGGTCCCGCAGGCTCAGCTTCTCCAGATACAGCAGGTGCCGCAGGTCACTCAGCTCCTTCGCCTCGGCGGGAACGGTCAGCTCGGTGATGCCCCACAGATCGTTGGAGTAAATGGTGGTATACTCGCCGAACATCAGCTGCTCCACCACCAGCTCCTCGATGTAGGCGTCGGCAAACTCCACCTCCTCGATCACGCCGCCGACGGTATAGCTCAGGATGGCCAGAGGGCTGACCAGACCGTTGTCACCGACGGTGACGGCATAGATCTTCGTCTCTCCGCCCTCCAGGGCCACGGGGGTGACGCAGGGCGTATCGGCGGTGGAGGGGTACTGGCCGTCGGTGGCAACATAGAGGGTACCGCCCTCATGGGCGAAATTCAGGCTGATGTACTGGCTGTAGAAGCCGGGGGCAAAATCCGGCTGGGGCACAGCGGGCCGCAGGGCGTCCAGCTCCGCCTTGATGGCAGGGTCCGCCACCTTGTCGAGCATGTTCACCGCGTCGAGCAGCTTGTCCTGCTCCACATAGGTCCGGCACAGGGCGATATACAGCTCCGCCGTGGCGCCGTCGGCGATGGCGCTGACCAGCGTATACTCGGCCTTGGTGTAGTTGCCGGCTTCCTTGTAGATCTGGGCCAGATCGATGGCCACATTCTCATCCTCACCGGCGAACTCATAGGAGACATCATACAGCCATGCGGCGGCCTCAAAATGGCCGTTCTGCGCGAAGCTGCGGGCCTGGGCCATCAGAAAATCCCGGACCGTATCCCGGTCGTAGACGAAGATATACCAGCAGACACTGGCGATCAGGGCCACGATCAAAAGAATCGGGATGATCCGTTTCATGATCTTTTTCATAAACCAAAGCTCCCTTTCAGGGTATAGGATGTTGACATTGTACCAAATTTCAGGAAATATGTCAAGAAGTGCGGAGAAAACCGGGGCATTTCGGACAAATATCGACCCATTTTACCGGAAATAACAGGTAAAATGGACCCCGGAGGTGATACAAATGAAGAAACAGCTCCTGCTGTCCTTTCTGGCCGGGCTGGCCCTGCCGCTGCTGCTGGCCTGTCTGTTCCGGCAGACGCCCCGGGTCGGGGATGTGGAGAGCGAGTCCATCAGCCCCGCCCCGGCGGCATACGACGCTGCCGTGACCCTGACCGTCCTGAACCGCTCCGGGAATCTGCAGCAGATGACCCTTGAAGACTATCTGCTGGGTGTGGTGCTGGCAGAGATGCCGGCCTCCTTCGAGCCGGAGGCCCTGAAGGCCCAGGCGGTGGTTGCCCGGACCTACACCTGCAAGCGGATGGAGGGGGGCAAGCACGACGCCGCCGCCGTGTGCATGGACCCGGGCTGCTGCCAGGGCTTCCGGGCCCCGGCGGACTATCTGGGCGAGGGCGGGAAGCAAACCGCTGTGGACAAGGTCCGCAGCGCGGTGAAAAGCACCGACGGACAGGTCCTGCACTATGACGGCAGTCTCATCGACGCCACCTACTTTTCCTGCTCCGGCGGCAGCACCGAGGATGCGGTGGCGGTCTGGGGGCAGGATGTGCCCTACCTCCGGGCCGTGGACAGCCCCGGCGAGGAGGACGCCCCCCGATTCACGGACAGTGTCTCCTTCACCACGTCGGAATTCGCCGGGAAGCTGGGCCTGTCGGACCAGGGGGATCCCGCCTCCTGGTTCGGTGCCGTCCGCTACACCGAGGGCGGCGGCGTGGACACCATGGTCATCCGGGGAAAGACCTTCACCGGCCCCCGGCTCCGGTCCGCCCTGGGGCTGCGCTCCACGGCCTTCTCTGTCTCGGTGGACGGAAAGACCATCACCGTCACCACCCGGGGCTTCGGCCATCGGGTGGGCATGAGCCAGTACGGAGCCCAGGCCATGGCCCAGACGGGCAGCAGCTGCGCAGAGATCCTGGCCCACTACTACACCGGCGCAGAGCTGGTCCGGCTCGGAGCCTGAGGGACTTTTCAAAATGTTATGGTAACTCCTGCGGTTTATGGTTGCGCGGAAGCCGGATTTTTTATATAATGCTTCTTGAAAAGAACCTGAGGAGGCATACCTATGAAAAAGAAACTTTCGGCGCTGATCCTGGCCCTGCTGCTGATCCCGGTTGTCCTGGCCCACGCGGCCCAGACGGGCTTCGCAGAGTCCCGGATGGAGGGGATCTACGCCGTCATCGGCGGCGGCCAGAGCATCACCATTTCCTCCCACGCGGAGCTGACCGGCCGGGGCGGCTACAGCCAGGCCCTGTTTGCAGCGGAGCTGACCGGCGACGAGACGAAGGAGGAGCTGGACGCCATCGCAGTCGGTCTGCTGGAAGACGACGTGCAGCCGGTCTGGGGCGGCAGCAAGCACTGCTACCACGGCGGCGGCTATGCGGCGGACCCCAGCTGCACCATCCGCGCTGACGACTTTGCTCCGGGCAGCTATCTGTATGTCTGCTACACCTTCGACTGTCAGGGCGGCAGCTACAACCACTATCTGATCCCGTATTTCGAGGGGATCAGCACCATGTCCCTGCGGATCACCGAACAGGCCCAGGGTCTGGAGCTTACCTACGCGCTGACCGACGAGGACGGCGTCCGGCTGGACGGCTGTGAAAACGGCGGCACCCTGACGCTGGACCTGAACGGTCCGGCGGCCTTCCTGCAGCTGCTGAGCGAAGTGCAGTACCCCAACGAGGAGATCCTGGGCCTGGAAGCGTCCTTTGATCAGGAGGCTCCGGCCTTCTCCCTGGACCCTGCCTCCCTGGAGCTGAAGCCCCTCCTCTGCGGCAGCGGCAGCATCACCGTTGCCATCAAGCCCTATCTCAGTGACGAGGTCCGGACCGAGACGATCCAAATCGAGGTCCCCTGCGCCCCCATGGCTGAGCAGACCATCCTTGTGGAAAACACCTGCACCGACGACGGCCTGGCGGCTCACCTCTGCCACGGCCACGGCGTCAACTGTGAGACGGTCTTCGATGAGGTCGTGCTGCCCGCCAGGGGCCACACCCTCTACTCCATCAGCCAGTACATCGAAAAGCCCACCGCCACCCTGCCCGGCCTGGGCATGGGCACCTGCCGCGACTGCGGTCTGATCGGCGTGGAGCAGGAGGTGCCCCCCATCTTCTGCGATGTGGCCCCCGATGCCTTCTACAGCCGGGCGCTGGACTACTGCCACGAAAAGGGCTGGGTCAGCGGCATGACGGAAAATACCTTCGCGCCGGGCAACAGCTGCGTCCGGGCCTATGTCGTCACCTTCCTGTGGCGGGCCGCGGGCTGTCCCCGGGCCGACTCCCGGGAGAATCCCTTCGCGGATGTGAAGGAGACGGATTTCTTTTATGACGCGGTCCTCTGGGCCGTTCAGGAGGGCATCACCACCGGCACCGATCCGAACCACTTCTCCCCTGCCGGGGTGTGCAACCGGGTCCAGGTGGTCACCTTCCTGTGGCGCGCCTTCGGTCAGCCCGGAACCGAAAGCACGGAACACACCTTCACCGATGTCCAGCCGGGCAGCTGGTACGAGCCGGCAGTCCTGTGGGCCCTGGAGGAGGGCGTCACCTCCGGCCTGAGTGCAACGGCCTTCGGCCCCGGTGTCACCTGCAACCGGGCCCAGATCGTCACGTTCCTCTACAGAGCCTACGCTGAATAACCATAATGCGGCACCCTTGCGGGTGCCGCATTTTCCTCTTGACAAATATATCGGCTGGCGATATAATAGTATCACGATATATCGGACGCCGATATAAAAGGAGGAATGACTGTGCCGGACAATACTGCCCTGACGGAGACGACCTACTACATATTATTATCCCTGTATACGCCCCGTCATGGCTACGGGATCATGCAGCGGGCCCAGGAGCTGTCCGGCGGGCGGGTCCGGCTGGCTGCGGGGACCCTGTACGGCGCCCTGAATGCCATGGTGGAAAAGGGCTGGATCCGGCTGCTGCCGGGGGACGGACGAAAAAAGGAATACCAGCTGACCCCAAAAGGGCTGGAAATTTTGCAGAAGGAGCTGGCACGGCTGAAGGAATTGGTCGCCAGCGGCGACTTGGTGATGAAGGAGGAACAAAAATGTCTGAACGAATGACGATCAAAAAATGGATCTGGGTCTGGGACTTTGACAAGGAGGAGCGGTGGCTGAATTCCATGGCCCAGCAGGGCTGGGTACTGGACCGTCTGGGCTTATGCCGGTACGAATTCGTCCGCTGCGAGCCCGGTGAGTACATCGTCCGGCTGGAGATGCGGGAGCATGACGCGGGCTACCTCAGCTTCATGGCCGACACCGGCGCGGAATACGTGGGCCGGATGGCCAAATGGATCTACTTCCGCCGGAAGGCCGAGTTCGGTCCCTTCGACATCTTCTCGGACCTGGATTCTAGAATGGCCCATCTGAAGAAGATCTCCTGGATGCTGCGGCTCCTGGGCTTCGCCAATCTGCTCATAGGACTCGCCAACTCCCTGAATCCGGTGGTAAACATGGGCTGGATCAACCTGCTGGCCGCCACGCTGCTGATGTACGCCCTTGGCCGCATCGAGGGCAAGGAGGAAGCACTGGAGCAGGACCGGCTGCTGATGGAATAACGAAACGCCCGCCGAAATCGGCGGGCGTTCCTTAATTCATTTCCAGCACCAGCTCCAGGGCTGCGCAGATGGTCTGCTCCCGGATGCCTGCCCGGTCGCCGTCAAAGTGATATTCCCGGGCGAAGGCAGTTTTGTCATCGGCGTAGCCGATGAAGACCGTGCCCACGGGATTTCCGAATTCATCCCCGTCGGGACCGGCCAGACCCGTCACCGCCACGGCCACATCCGCGCCGATGACGCCCTTTGCCCCCTGAGCCATGGCCTGGGCCACGGGGGCGGAGACAGCGCCGCAGGTATCCAGGACCTCCACGGGCACGCCCAGGACGTTATGCTTGACCTCATTGGTGTAGCTGATGACGCCGCCGGCGAAGACGGCGCTGGCTCCGCTGACGGAGGTGATCGCTGCGCCGATGCCGCCGCCGGTCAGGCTCTCGGCCGTTGCCAGCCGCCTGCCCGACAGGGCCTTCAGGACCTCAGCAGAAAGGCTCTGTTTCACCATAGATCACCGGGACCTTTTCCACATTCGCCAGGGCCCGCTCGATCAGGGCCTGACGGTCCAGCTTCCGCTCGGCGTTGATGACCTGGCCCAGGGTGGGCTTGGTCTTGGGATGCCGGGGAGTGAAGACAGTGCAGCAGTCCTCATAGGGCAGAATGGAGGTCTGCAGGGTGCCGATCCTCCGGGCGATGGTGACGATCTCCTCCTTGTCCATGCCGATCAGGGGCATGAAGATGGGCATATCCACCACAGCGCCGGTGACGGTCATGGCCTCCATGGTCTGGGATGCCACCTGACCCAGGTTCTCGCCGGTGATCAGCGCGCCGCAGCCGTCCTGACGGGCGAGCTTTGCGGAGATCTCCATCATGAACCGGCGCATGATCAGGGTGAAGAATTCCTCGGGGCAGTTGTCCCGGATGGCCTCCTGGATCTCGGTGAAGGAGACGATGTTCACGGTCATCCGGCCGGTGTAGCGGGTCACCAGACGGGCCAGCTCCAGGACCTTGTCCCGGGCCAGCTGGGAGGTGTAGGGATAGGAGAAGAAGTGGACGCACTCGATCTCCACGCCCCGCTTGCCGATCATGTGGGCCGCAACGGGGCTGTCGATGCCGCCGGAGAGCAGGCACATGGCCCGGCCGCCCACGCCGGTGGGCAGACCGCCTGCGGCGGGCACCGCGGGACCGTGGACATAGGCCGCCAGATCCCGGACCTCCACGAAGACGGTGTAATCGGGGTTGTGGACGTCCACCTCGGTGGCAGGATGGGCCTCGGCCAGCAGACCGCCGATGTGCTGGCTGATCTGGATGGAGGTCAGGGGGAACTGCTTATCGGAGCGCTTGGACTCCACCTTGAAGGACTTGGCGGCATCCAGATCGTCGCCCAGGTACTCCTCGATGGCGGCGAAGATGGCGTCCAGGTTCTTCTCACAGGCCCGGCAGCGGCAGATGTTGACAATGCCGAAGATGGTCTTACAGGCCTCCCAGGCGCCGTCCACATCGGCCTCGTCGTTCATGGGCTCAACGTAGATGGTCGACTGCATCAGATAGACATCGAATTCGCCGAAGGGCTTCACCCGGCGGCGCACATTGCTGCGCAGCTTGGCCTCGAACTGACGCTTGTTGGAGCCCTTCAGCACGATCTCGCCCAGCTTCAAAAGAAAAATCTCTTTCATATGATTCCTCCATAGATTTGGTAATTGAAAATTAAAAATGGAAAATGGAAAATTACAGAAATTTTCAACTTTCAATTTTCAACTTTCAATTCCGAAAAATGGCCTGCTGCTTTCGCAGCAGGCCGCTTTTTCGGTCATGCGTAAGCGATGAGTAAATCGCTTGGAGCGGAGAGCGAGAGATTTTGGCCCAAATGAAAGTTTGGAAGCGAAGGAATACTTTGTGTATTTCGAGCTTTCAAACTGCACAGTTGGGACAAAAGATCCGCTGTCCGCCAAAGCCGATTTATTCGGCGATTACGCCATTACACGGTGGGCTGGTTGGCAGCCTCGATGATCTTGACGAACTTCTCGGGCACCAGGGAAGCGCCGCCGATCAGGCCGCCGTCGATGTCGGGCTGGGCCAGCAGCTCGAAGGCGTTCTTGTCGTTCATGGAGCCGCCGTACAGGATGGAGATGGCGCGGGCATTCTTGCTGGAGTACAGCTTGCGAATGACGGAGCGGATGTGCTCACAGACCTCCTCAGCCTGCTCGGGGGTGGCGGTACGGCCGGTGCCGATGGCCCAGATGGGCTCGTAGGCGATGATGACCTTGCGGATCTTCTCCTCGGAGACGCCGGCCAGGCCCAGCTTGATCTGCATGGCGATATGCTCGTTGGTGATGCCGGCCTCGCGCTGCTCCAGAGTCTCGCCGCAGCACATGATGGGGGTCAGGCCAGCCTCCAGAGCGGCATGGACCTTGGCATTGACGTCGGCGTCGGTCTCGCCGTACATCTCACGGCGCTCGGAGTGGCCGATGATGACGTACTTGCAGCCGGCGTCCACCAGCATGTTGGTGGCGATCTCACCGGTGTAGGCGCCGGAGGCGTTGGCGTTGCAGTTCTCAGCGCCGATGCCCACGCGGGTCTCACGCATGGCGCGGACGGCGGCGGGGATGCAGACGGCGGGGACGCACAGGGCGACATCGCACCAGCGGCCCTTGGGCATCATAGCCTTGAAGGTGGTCATGAACTCCTTGGTCTCGGAGGGAGTCTTGTTCATCTTCCAGTTACCGGCGATAACGGTCTTGCGATACTTTCTGTTCATAGTGGGATTCTCCTTACTCTATCTTGGCATCAGAAAATTGATGTAAACTACATAGTTATGCCATGCCGGGGCGATGCCCCGGCATGGCGTAGGTGCTGGGGTGGATATTCGGGAAGTATGCGGCGGTCAGTCCGCGTTATTTACGAGGGACGATCCTTCTCCCCTCTTCCGAAAATCTGTGCGTGTATTTCTTACTTGTCCTGCAGGCAGGCGATGCCGGGCAGCTCCAGACCCTCCAGGAACTCCAGGGAGGCGCCGCCGCCGGTGGAGATGTGGGTGATCTTGTCAGCGAAGCCCAGCTGCTCGCAGGCAGCAGCGGAGTCGCCGCCGCC
>JAFQSI010000115.1 GCA_017409645.1 Oscillospiraceae bacterium
CAGCGTCATGGGCTACAACACCGACTATGTTGTCTGCCTGACCCTGATGGCCCTGGTGGTCCTGGGCGGCCTGGGCTTCTTCGTCTGGGAGGAGGTCGCACGGGTCCGCTGCTTCAAAAAGCTCAGCGTCTATACGAAGCTGGTGCTGATCATCACCCTCTCGCTGCTGCTGTTCGGCACGGTGTCTTTCGCCATCCTGGAGTGGGACAATCCCGCCACCCTGGGCGGCATGAGCTGGCACCACAAGCTCCTGAACGCGGCCTTCCAGTCGGTGACGGTCCGCACCGCGGGCTTCATCGCCGTGGATCAGGGGGCCCTGACCGAGGCCAGCAAGGCGGTGTCCACCGTGCTGATGCTCATCGGCGGCTCCTCCGGCTCCACCGCCGGCGGCATGAAGACCGTGACCATCCTGGTGATGATCCTCTTCCTGGCGGCCCGGGCCAGAGGTCGGGAGACGGTGACGGTCTTCAAAAAGACCATCCCCAATTCCCAGATCCTGGACGCGCTGACCATCGCCTCGGTCATGATCGGCCTGGCGGTCTTCGGCGGCGTGTTCATCTCCGCCACCTCTGGCTTCAGCTTTACGGATGCCCTGTACGAGTCGGCGTCCGCCATCGCCACCGTGGGCCTGAGCGCCGCGGGTACGGCGAATATGAGCGTGCTTTCCCAGTATCTCATCATCATTTATATGTATTTCGGCAGAGTCGGCGTGCTGACCATCGCCCTGGGCTTTTTGCAGGACAAGAAGGCAGAGCGGTACCGCTACGCAGAGACGAAGCTCATGATCGGCTAAGGAGAAAACTATGAGATCTTTTGTTGTCATCGGACTGGGCCTGTTCGGCTCCAGCGTGGCCCGTCAGCTGTGCGCCCTGGGCGCGGAGGTGCTGGCCATCGATACCAATCCCGACCTGGTCCAGCAGGTCAGCACGGATGTGACCTCGGCCGTTGTGGCCGACGCCCGGGACGCGGAGGTCCTGCGGGCCCTGGGCGCCCAGGAATGTGACGGCGCGGTGGTCGCCATCGGCGACGATCTGGCGGGCAGCGTGCTGGCCACCATGAATCTGAAGGAGCTGGGCATCGGACACATCGTCTGCAAGGCCCACGACGAGACACACCGCCGGGTCCTGGAAAAGCTGGGGGCCGACAAGGTCCTGATCCCCGAAAAGGAGGGCGCAGACCGGCTGGCCCGGAGCCTGACCAGCCACAACGTGCTGGACTTCATCGAGCTGAGCAACGACTACGGCATCGTGGAGATCAGCGCGCCGAAGGCGTGGATCGGAAAAAGCCTGAAGGACCTGAACATCCGGGCAAAGCTGGGTGTGAACGTCATCGCCATCGAGCGGGGCGAGAAGATCTCCGTCTCTCCCAGAGCCGAGTACGAGATCGCAAAAAATGACATTCTGGTGGTTCTGGGAGATTATGACTCCCTGACCGTGATGCAGGAGCTATGATGGAAGAGCATATCAGCAGCAGAAAAAATCCCCTTTTGCAGCAGGTGAAAAAGCTGCTCACCAGCCGCTCAGAGCGCCGGAAGACCGGCCTTTTCGTGGGCGACGGCACCAAGCTTCTGCAGGAGGCGGTGGAATATATGCCCGGCTGCCTGCAGACGGTGATCCTCGCGGAAGGCGTTCAGGTCCGGGTCCCCGACGGGATCCGCGTCGTCCGGGTGCCGGAGGATGTGATGGCCTCCATCTCCCCCATGGAGGCCCCCCAGGGGGCGCTGTTCCTGGGAAAAATTCCGGAGCAGACCGGATTCCGGCCGAAACCGGGCATGCTGATCCTGGACGGCATCCAGGACCCCGGCAACATCGGCACCATCCTGCGGACCGCCGACGCCATGGACGTGAGCGTGGTGCTGCTGGACGGCTGTGCCGATCCCTGGAGCTGGAAGGTGGTCCGCTCGAGTATGGGCGCGGTGTTCCGGGCCCCCGTCATCCAGGCGACCTGGGATGAGGTCCTGTCTGCCTGCCGGGAAGCGGGCATCCCCATCGGCGTCACCGCCCTTTCTGACCGGGCCGTAGACATCCGCTCTGCGGACCTGAGCGCCATGGCCCTGGTCATCGGCAGCGAGGGCAGGGGCGTCCGGCAAGGGGTCCTGGATTCCGCAGACCGGGAGCTGATCATCCCCATGAATCCCCACTGTGAATCGCTGAATGCGGCAATTGCAGCCGCCATCGTCATGTGGGAGATCAAACGTAATTGATAATTGAAAATTGAAAATGGAGAATTGATTTTCGACTTTCCATTTTCAATTTACCATTCAGTGAAATGAGAGGAGGAAGGAATATGCTGATCCACTGGATCTGGTTCGCCACCCGCGCGGGGATGGGTGACAAAATGAAAAGCGTCCTCCTTTCTCACTTTGAGGATCCCGAGGCCATCTACTTTGCACCGGAGCTGGAATTTGAACGGTTTGAGGACCTGTCTCCCGCTGCGGTGGAGAGTATGATGGACAAGGACCTGACCGATTGCGAGGAGATCCTGGGCCAGTGTCAGCAGAAGGGGATCCACCTCCTGACCTTCCGGGATGCGGCCTATCCGAACCGATTGAAGAACATCCCGGACCCGCCCATGGTGCTGTATTACAAGGGGACGCTCCCCGTTTTCGACGAGCTGCCCGTCATCGGCGTGGTGGGCACGCGAAGGGCCAGCGTCTACGGACTCACCGCCGCCAAGCGGCTGGGCTACCAGATCGCCGCCTGCGGCGGATGCGTGGTCAGCGGCATGGCCACGGGCATCGACGGCGTTGCCATGAAGGGCGCGCTGACCGCCGGAGGGACCGTGGTGGGCGTTCTGGGCTGCGGCGCGGATATCGTCTATCCCGCCTCCAACCGGTGGCTCTACGCCGATGCGGAGAAATACGGCTGCCTGCTGACGGAGTTCCCGCCGGGCACGCCGCCCATCGGCCGGAATTTCCCACGGCGGAACCGGATCATCAGCGGCCTGAGCTGCGGCGTTCTGGTGGTGGAGGCTCCAGAAAGGAGCGGCGCGCTCATCACGGCGCGGCTTTCCGCCGACCAGGGCCGGGATGTGTTCGTGGTCCCGGCGAATATCGACGTGGAGTCCGCCGTGGGCAGCAATGCCCTGATGCGCGACGGCGCCATCCCTGTGTCCTCGGGCTGGGACATCCTGAGCGAATATCGATACCAATTCCCCGGAAAAGTCCGTCAGTCGCGGACTGTCAGCCGCCTGACGGCCACGGAGGAGGAGCTTTCCCGGGAGCGGGAGGAGCCGCTGAAGGTGGCCCAGGAGCCGAAAAAACCTCCGGAAAAGCCTGCCAAAAAGCACCTCCCTCGAAAAAAAGGCATTGACAACAGCGAAAAGAGTGCGTATAGTGACTTCAAAAAGACCCGTCCTGCCCTGTCGCCCGACGAAATGACCGTCGTCACGGCGCTCGGGGACGGACAGCGGCTGGTGGATGACGTGATCGCCGAGTCGGGCAAAGCAGCCGGTGTGATCCTGGCTGCCCTGACGCTGCTGGAGGTCAAGGGCGTCATCCGCCGCCTTCCCGGAAGAAAAGTGGAATTGACCGGGAAATAACACTAAATGGAGGAAATCCATGGCAAATGCAAGCAATCTGGTGATCGTCGAGTCGCCCTCCAAGGCCAAGACGATCGGTAAATACTTAGGTCCCGACTATGTGGTCAAGGCCAGCATGGGCCACCTGCGGGATCTCCCGAAGAGCGTCATGGGCGTGGATCTGGAGTCCTTCGACCCCAGATATATCCCCGTCAAGGGCAAGGAGAGCATCATCTCCGAGCTGCGCGACGCCGCCAAGCAGGTAGACACCGTTTATCTCGCAACTGACCCGGACCGGGAGGGCGAGGCCATCTCCTGGCACCTGAAGGAGCTTTTGAAGCTCCCTGATGAGAAGACCCACCGGGTCACGTTCAATGAAATCACCCAGCGGGTGGTGCGCGAATCCATCGCGTCTCCCCGCTCCATCGATATGGATCTGGTGGACGCCCAGCAGGCCCGGCGCATCCTGGACCGCATCGTCGGCTACCAGCTCAGCCCCCTGCTGTGGAAGAAGGTCCGCCGGGGCCTGAGCGCAGGCCGGGTCCAGTCCGTCGCCACGAGACTGGTGGTGGACCGGGAAAATGAGATCCGGGCCTTCCAGCCGGAGGAGTACTGGTCCCTGGATGTCAGGCTGAACCGCATCGGCAAGCCCGGCTCCTTCGTGGCCCGGTACTACGGCAGCCCCAAGAAGACGGAGCTGAAAAATGAGGAGCAGGTCAACGGCATCATCCTGGACATCCACGAAAAGGAGTTCACTGTCACCAATGTGAAAAAGGGTGAGAAGAAGCGCTCCGCAGCGCCCCCCTTCACCACCTCCACCTTGCAGCAGGAAGCCTCCCGGAAGCTCAACATGACCCCCAAGCGCACCATGGCCATCGCCCAGCAGCTTTACGAGGGCGTGGACGTGGCAGGGGAGGGCACCCTGGGTCTGATCACCTATATGCGTACCGACTCCCTGCGCCTTTCCGACGAGGCCATGGCCGCCGCCGCCGATTTCATCAAGGTCCGCTACGGCGAGCCCTATTACTACGGCAAATTCCATGTCTTCAAGACCAAGTCCGGCGCCCAGGACGCCCACGAGGCCATCCGGCCCACCCATGTGGAGCTGGACCCCGAGAAGATCAAGGATTCGCTGACCAAGGAGCAGTACCGGCTCTACAAGCTCATCTGGAGCCGATTCCTGGCTTCCCAGATGGCGAACGCCGTCTATGATACCGTTTCCATCGACACCGAGTGCGCGGGCCATGTGTTCCGGTCCAGCCACTCCTCTCTGAAGTTTGCCGGCTTCATCGCCGTCTACGAGGAGGGCAGGGACGACGATACCGAACAGGCCGTGGGCTCCGCACTGCCGGATCTTTCCGAGGGCGAAAAGACCACCCACGGCGAGATCAACAAGGAGCAGCACTTCACCCAGCCCCCGGCCCGGTTCACTGAGGCCACCCTGGTCAAGGCCATGGAGGAAAAGGGCGTGGGCCGTCCCTCCACCTACGCCTCCATCGTCTCCACCATTCTCGACCGGGAATACGTTCTGAAGAAGGACAAGCGCCTGGAGCCCACCCCCCTGGGCGAGGTGGTCACGGGACTGATGGTGGACCGGTTCAACGACATCATCGATGTGGAGTTCACCGCCAACATGGAGCGCAAGCTCGACGATGTGGAGGCGGGCAAGCAGGAGTGGAAGGCTCTGCTGGCCGATTTCTATGCCGATTTCCACCGGGAGATGGAGGAGGCCGAGGCCGCCCTGGAGGGCGTCCGGCTGAAGGTCCCCGACGAGGAGACTGACGAGGTCTGTGAGGTCTGCGGCAAGAATCTGGTCATCAAGTCCGGCCGGTTCGGCAGATTTCTCGCCTGTCCCGGTTTTCCTGACTGCCGGTTCACCAAGGCCATCGTCGAGCATATGCCCGGCCGCTGCCCCAAGTGCGGCGCTGGGATGCTCAAGCGCAAGAGTAAGCGGGGCTTTGCCTACTATGCCTGTGAGACGGGTATGGACTGCGGCTTCATGAGCTGGGATGTGCCCACCGAGGAGGATTGCCCCACCTGCGGCAAGTCTCTGTTCAAAAAGAGCGGCAAGGGCCGGATGAAGCCCTTCTGCATCAATGAGGCCTGCCCCAACTTCCTGCCCGAGGACCAGCGCGGCTACCGCCGCCGGGTCAAGACGGAGAACAATGACCCCGAGACGGCCATCGTCGAGGAGATCGAACCCGAGAAGCCCGCGAAGAAGACGCCTGCAAAGAAAACTGCGGCAAAGAAGACAACCGCCAAAAAGTCCGCCGCAAAGAAAACCACGACAAAGAAGACCACGACAAAGAAGACCACCGCGAAAAAGACCACCAGGAAAGCGGCAAAGGAGGCCGAGGAAGCATGAATCACACCGTAACCGTCATCGGCGCGGGCCTGGCCGGCTCCGAGGCCGCCTGGCAGCTGGCCCAGCGGGGCATCCACGTGGAGCTGATCGAGATGCGCCCCGTCAAATCCGGTCCCGCCCACCACACGGAGAATTTCGCCGAGCTGGTCTGCTCCAACTCCCTCCGGGGCGACCGGCTGGAGAACGCCGTGGGCCTTTTGAAGGAGGAGCTGCGGCGGCTGGACAGCATCATCATGCTCTGCGCCGAGGCCACGAGAGTGGAGGCCGGCGGCGCGCTGGCTGTGGACCGCCACGGCTTCGCCCAAATGGTCACTGAAAAGATCAAGAATCACCCCAACATCACCGTCTCCCACCGGGAGGTCACCCAGGTGCCCGAGGGCCCCGTCATCATCGCCACCGGCCCCCTGACCAGTGATGCCATGAGCGAGGCCATCGGCCGCTATTTCGGCGACGAGGAGCAGCTGCATTTCTTTGACGCCGCCGCGCCCCTGGTGACCTATGAGTCCATCGACATGAACGAGGCCTGGTGGCAGAGCCGCTATGACCGGGGCAACGCCGACTATATCAACTGTGCCATGAACAAGGAGGAGTACGACGCCTTCCTGCAGGCGCTGATCACCGCCGAGGAGGCCGAGGTCCACGGCTTCGAGGACAAGAACGTCTTCGAGGGCTGCATGCCCGTGGAGGTCATGGGCCGCCGGGGCTACGACACCCTCCGCTTCGGCCCCCTGAAGCCCGTGGGTCTTAAGGATCCGAAGACCGGCCGGGAGCCCTACGCCGTTGTCCAGCTGCGCCAGGACAACGCGGCGAAATCCGTGTTCAATCTGGTGGGCTTCCAGACCCACCTGAAATTCGGTGAGCAGAAGCGGGTCTTCTCCATGATCCCCGCCCTGCGCAATGCCGAGTTCGTCCGCTACGGCGTCATGCACCGAAACACCTTCCTCCAGAGCCCCAAGCTCCTGGACCGGTTCTATGCCGACCGCCGGGATCCCCTGGTGGCCTTCGCCGGACAGATGACCGGCGTGGAGGGCTATGTGGAGTCCGCGGCGTCGGGCTGGCTGGCTGCCGTGGCCATGGCCGCCAAGGTCAAGGGCGAGGAGCCTGTCGAGTTCCCCAGGGAGACAGCCATCGGCGCCCTGGGCCTGTATGTCAGCGACGAGCGCATCACCGACTTCCAGCCCATGAATGTCAATTTCTCCATCATCGCGCCCCTGGAAAAGCGGATCCGCAAGAAGGCAGAAAAGAATCTGGCCATCGCCCAGCGCAGCCTCGCCATCATCGACGAGCTGAAGGCGAAGGTCTGACAGAAAGAAGGTAGCATTATGAAGATCATTCTCGACGCAATGGGCGGCGACAATGCCCCCGAGGCCGTTGTCCTGGGCGCCCTGGACGCGGCAAAGGATTTTGATACCGAGATCATCCTGGTGGGTCGGGGAGAGGAGATCCTGGCCGCCATGAAGAAAAACGGCGTCAGCGACCTGCCCGCCGGCCTGGCCATCGCCAATGCCGACGATGTGGTGGACATGCACGACGATCCGGCAGCGGTGCTGCACAAGCGGAAGAATTCCTCCATGGTGGTGGGCCTGAAGATGCTCGCCGAGGGTGCGGGCGACGCCTTCGTCTCCGCAGGCTCCACCGGCGCGCTGCTGACCGCCGCCACGCTGGTGGTCAAGCGGGTCAAGGGCATCCGCCGGGCTGCCATGGCCCCCGCCTTCCCCAACAAGGCCGGCGGCCGTACCATCATCTGTGACGCCGGTGCCAATGCCGAGTGTACCCCGGAATTTCTGCTGCAGTTTGCCATCGTGGGCTCCCTCCATGCAAAGAAGAGCCTGAAGCTGGAGAATCCCAGAGTGGGTCTTCTGAACATCGGCACCGAGGACTCCAAGGGCACCGCTCTGCAGCTGGCTGTTTACCCCATGCTGCAGCAGGCTCATGAGCAGGGCCTGATCAACTTCATCGGCAACGTCGAAGCCCGCCAGGTCCCCCTGGGCGAGGTGGACGTGGTGGTCTGCGACGGCTTCAGCGGCAACGTGCTGCTCAAGTCCATCGAGGGCACTGCCATGTTCATGGGCAGCGCCGTGAAGAAGGTGTTCAAGAGAAATATCTTCTCCAATCTCGGCTATCTGCTGTGCAAGAGCGGCGTGAAGGATATGATGAAGCTCCTGGACTACCGGGAGATCGGCGGCACCCAGTTTTTGGGCATCAAGAAGCCCGTCATCAAGGCCCATGGCTCCTCTGACGCCCGGGCATTCTACAATGCCGTCCGCCAGGCCGTGGACGCCGCCAACAACAACACCGCCGAGGAGCTGGAGGCTGCCCTGAAGCAGATCTCCGCCGCAAAGGAGAAGGCCTGAGATGTTACATGAACTGGAAAAGGCCATCGGCCATTCCTTCCGGGATATCTCCCTTCTGGAGAACGCCCTGGCCCATTCCTCCTATGCCAACGAGCGCTGGCACAATTCCCTGCGCAGCAATGAGCGGCTGGAATTTCTGGGAGACTCCATCCTGGGCATGATGGTCGCGGACCACCTGTACCGGAATTTCCCGGACCGGCCCGAGGGCGAGCTGACCCGGATGCGGGCGGACATGGTCTGCGAGCAGTCCCTGGCTCTGATCGCGAACCGGATCGGCCTGGGTACATACCTGCTGCTGGGCCACGGCGAGGAACGCTTCGGCGGCCGGAGCCGTAACTCCATCCTGGCCGACGCCGTGGAGAGCGTCATCGCCGCCTGCTACTTAGACGGCGGCTATGCGGCGGCGCTGAAATTCGTCAGCACCTTCGTCCTGGTGGACATCCCCGTGGTGAAGTTCCACAACACCGACTACAAGACCGCCCTCCAGGAGAAGATCCAGCAGAAGAAGAACCAGACCCTCAGCTACCATCTGGTGGGCGAGGAGGGACCGGACCACGACAAGCGGTTCCGGGTGGAGGTCTGCCTGAACGGCGTCTCCATCGGCACCGGCTCCGGTACCAGCAAGAAGCGGGCCGAGCAGGACGCCGCACGGGCCGCGCTGGAAGGACTTTGAGAGTTGATAATTGAGAATTGAGAATGGGGAATTGGGATACCCCGGCCCCGATGGTTTTCCGGCATAAAAAAGCAGCGTACCGAACAAAATCGGTACGCTGCTTTTTTGCAGTTGATTCAAGTTTTCTGCTTTTTGCGCAGGACTTCCACCACGCTGCAAACGACGGCGGCTTCCTCCTCGGTCAGATCGGAGATATCCACGAACCGCTTTTCCTGGCGGCACAGAAGATAGTCCACCGTCACGCCGAAGACGTCCG
>JAFQSI010000116.1 GCA_017409645.1 Oscillospiraceae bacterium
GACAAGTCCAAGATCCTGGGCTTCGTCACTTCCTTCGGCTCCTCCTCCAGCCACACCGCCATCCTGGCCCGTACCCTGGGCATCCCCTCCGTCGTGGGTCTGGGCGATCAGCTCGATCCCATCTACGAGGGCCGCCAGGTCGTGGTCGACGGCGCCACCGGCGCTGTCATCGTCGATCCCACCGAGGATGTTCTGGCCGACTTCACCCGCAAGCGCGACGAGCAGCTGAAGCAGCAGGCTCTGCTGCAGCAGCTGAAGGGCCAGCCCAACGAGACTGTCGACGGCAAGTCCATCCGCATCTACTGCAACATCGGCTCCCCCGAGGACGTGGATTCCGTTCTGGTGAACGACGGCGGCGGCATCGGCCTGTTCCGTTCTGAGTTCCTGTACCTGAACTCCAAGACCTATCCCACCGAGGAAGAGCAGTTCGAGGCCTACAAGAAGGTCCTGACCGACATGGGCGAGAAGGAAGTCATCATCCGCACCTGCGACATCGGCGCGGACAAGCAGATCGACTACTTCGAGCTGCCCAAGGAGGAGAACCCCGCCATGGGTATGCGCGCCCTGCGTATTTCCCTGAGCCGTCCCGGCTTCTTCCGCACCCAGCTGCGCGCCCTGTACCGGGCCTCTGCCTACGGCAACCTGGGCATCATGTTCCCCATGGTCACCTCCGTCTGGGAGGTCCGCGAGACCAAGAAGCTCATCGAGTCCGTCAAGAAGGAGCTGGATGCCGAGGGTCTGCCCTACTCCGACCATGTGGAGATCGGCATCATGATCGAGACTCCCGCCGCCGCCGTGCTGTCTGACCGGCTGGCCAAGGAGGTCGACTTCTTCTCCTGCGGCACCAACGACCTGACCCAGTACACCCTGGCCTGCGACCGCCAGAACAACGACCTGGGCCGCTTCTACGATCCCCATCACCTGTCCGTGGTCCGTCTGCTGAAGATGGTCGTGGAGAACGCCCACAAGAACGGCGTTTGGGTGGGCATCTGCGGCGAGCTGGGCGCTGACCTGGAGATGACCGAGACCTTCCTCGCCATCGGCGTGGACGAGCTGTCCGTCACCCCCAGAGCCGTGCTGCCCCTGCGCAACAAGGTCCGCAACACCAACGTTGGCGAGACTGCTCCCGCCATCATCGCCGCCATCGAGGGCGACGAGTCCCCCAAGTTCTAAGCTTCTGAGCAAAACAACGCCCCAGCCCGCGAACCTGCGGACTGGGGCAATGTTGAATTTCACCAACGAATCGGGTAGGGGCGACCCGTGGTCGCCCGCCGAAATTCGCAGAATATCAGTTCTCCCGAAGGGAACTGTGACTTTTTCGCCTTGCGGCGACAGATTTTGCGATGCAAAATCTGCGGGCGACCGAGGGTCGCCCCTACATCAAGGAGGCAATCAAAAAAATGGAATACATCATCGAAAATGAATACCTGAAAGTGACCGTCACCACCTGGGGTGCCCAGGTCAAGAGCGTCATCCGCAAGTGCGACGGCGTCGAGCATATGTGGCAGGCGGACAAGTCCGTCTGGGGCTACCACGCCCCCATCCTGTTCCCCCACGCGGGCAAGGTCGTCGACGGCATCATCGAGATCGACGGCAAAGAGTACCCCTCCAGCCAGCACGGCTTCGCCCGGACATCTGAGCATCAGTTCGTGGAGCAGTCTGCCGACACCATCGTCCTGGAGCTTTGCTCCTCCCCCGAGCTGCTGGAGCGCTTCCCCTTTGAGTTCCGGCTGGTGTCCACCTTCACCCTGGAGAACGACACCCTGCACCACACCCTGACCGTGGAGAACCTGGACGAGAAGGACCTGCCCTTCGGCATCGGCTACCATCCCGGCTTCGCCATCCCCTTCGATGACGCGCATGTGGCCACCGACTACGAATTCCGCTTCTCCGAGTCCGAGTCCCCCATCTGCCTGAACTGCCTGCCCACCGGTCTAGTCCAGCCCGACCACTACCCCCTGGGCGCCAACATCACCGCCATCCCCATCGATGAAAATCTCTTCGTCAACGACAGCTACTGCATGGTCAACCTCCGCTCCGCCACCCTGGGCGTCTACGAGAAGGGCACCGGCCGCGGCGTGGTCTGCGACATCCGGGAGTTCCCCTATACCCTGATCTGGTCCAAGCCCGGACAGCCCCGGTTCGTCTGCATCGAGCCCTGGCAGAGCCTGCCCTCCTTCGAGGGCGGCAGCCGCAAGTGGGAGGAAAAGGCCCACGCCGCCATCCTCGAGCCCGGCGAAGCCTGGTCCACCACCCTCAGCACCTCTTTTGTGCGCTGATCGCCCCTCTGGGGAACGAAAGCCTGTGCCACATTCGTAGGGCACGCATTATATGCGTGCCGGTATGCATGAAATGCATACCCTACGGGTGCGCCGGATCTATCCTGACAAAAAGCCCGCCGCAATTGCGGCGGGCTTTCCATTTACTTCCCAAACTTAAAGAGCGTCTCGTCAAAGGTGGCGAAGTAGTCGGCAGGCGTCTCGGCTCTGCGGATCTTGGTGAAGGAGCCGTCGGGGTGCAGCAGCACCTCGGCAGATCTCAGCTTGCCGTTGTAGTTGTAGCCCATGGAGAAGCCGTGGGCGC
>JAFQSI010000117.1 GCA_017409645.1 Oscillospiraceae bacterium
CTGGTCGCCATCACCGCCTGCGCGGAGATGGGCGTGCAGATCTCCGCCTTCGACATCATGGGCTATCTGTACTATCCGTACCTGCTGCTGGTCAGCTCCCTGGTCGCCATTTTCGTCATCGGCGAGAAGAAAAAGTAAATGGAAACGCTGTCACTTTGTTTCGAAGTGACAGCGTTTTGTGCTATTGTGCGATCATGGCTGCGCCGCCGAGCAATTGCCCGGTATAGTAGTCGATCCAGAATTCGTAGCAGTATTCCTCCTTGTAGTGTTCGCCCCCGCGGGTATATCGGATGACCCAGGCCAGTCGGGCGAAATCCGGAATTTGAACGTTGCCGTTTTCCCTGTCCACCATGCCGGTAAAGGTCCAGTTGGGACGGACCACCGACAGCTCTGCACCACAGTAGCCGAAGCTGTCAAAAGCGCCCATGTACTTCTCCGAGTCAGCGAGATCCGCAGTGCCGGACTCAGCAATGGCTTTGGCTTCCTCCATGCTGATGGGGATCGCGCCGGTATCGGCATCATCGATCAGCGGCGTATGGTATATGCTGCACAGGAGGAGCGCACCGGTTCGTGGACTGATCACAAGCATCATGCTGTCGTTGGGGTTCACGATCTTCTCCAGAACCGTGCTGTAGGCATGGAGGGTGATGAGATGATCAGAGGAGCTGATATCCTCGATGAGCGTGTAGTCTGTCCGCCCGGTCATAAGGGTGATGTAATGCTGAACCAGTGCATCGGTGTCCAGTTCACAGTCGGGTGCGTCCTTATTGCTCCACTCGTCACTGCTGGAGGAGAACAGCTGGAGTACCGCGCCGGTATCGGCGTCGAAGGTAACGGTATCGCAGGCAGGTTCGGATCCAATGCTGACTACCACTTCTTTTCTGGCCAATTGCAGGTTTTCCTGACGGGTGACACGGGCTTCAGCATGATCCGGCTGCGGCAGACCGACAGCAGCAAGCAGCTCCTGCGCGCGGAGCAGAAATGCCTGGTCGGTCAGCTCAGCGGGATCAGCGGCGGGAAGGGAGGAGAAATATTGCTCTGAGCGGATGATGACGTCGCCCCGGCTGCCGTCGTAGTAGGTGGGGGCCGGGAGCATCCACTGCCATGCCGCGTAGCCGCAGATCGTCAGCATACTCAGCAGGGAAATGACGGCGGCGATGATCCAGAGCGTCCGGCGGAGGGAAATGGGCCGATGCTTGCGGGCGGTCTGGGTGCGGACGGCGCTGCGGATGCGCTCCCGGACGGCGTCGTCGGGGGCGATGGAGTCGTAGGCGCGGACAAATGCAGGGTCCTTCATCGTTCTCCCTCCAATTCTTTTTTCAGCAGCAGGCGACCCCGGCGGAGGTCGCTGCGGATGGTGGACTCCCGACGATGCAGGAGCTGAGCGATCTGTGCGGTGGGCAGGTCCTCGTAGTAGTGCAGATACAGTGCGGTCCGATACTTCTCCGGCAGGGCACGCAGAGCCTCCAGAGTTTCGTCCGGCTCCGGGTGGGGGAGCGGAGCATCGTGTTCCTCCAGGGGCAGTTCCCGCCTCCGTGCCCGCTTCAGCTCATCCCGACAGACATTTTTCGCGGTGGTGATGAGCCAGGCACGTTCATGGTCGTGGCTTAGAAACTGTTTTTTGCTCAGAGCCAGCCGCAGAAAGACCTCCTGTACCGCGTCCTCGGCATCAGCCTGGTGCTTCAGGTAGGTGCAGCACAGATTCCAGACCATCCGGAAGTGCCGTGCATATTGGTCTTCAAAATTCATCTGTATCGCCTCCTCACCATGTATACGACTGGGAACGGGAAAATGTTGCAGCTATTATACAGAAAATAACAATTGGGGGCAAGGAGCTTTCCTTGCGCTTTTACAGAGAATATGGTATAAATTGTAGGGACCGGTCTTCTGACCGGTCCTGAGATGGAATATTGGAGTTTTTTTCGATATGAGACAAAGAGGAATCCAAATCAACAAAGCCATGATCGTGACGATCCTGGCGCTGGCCTGGCCGACGATGCTCGAGCAGCTCATGCAGACGGCGGTGCAGTACATCGATACCGCCATGGTCGGCTCCCTGGGCACCCAGGCCACCGCCGCGGTGGGTGCGACTTCCACGGTCAACTGGCTCATCGGCAGCTCCGTGTCCGCGCTGGGCGTGGGCTTTCTGAGCTTCATCGCCCAGGCCTACGGCGCGAAGGATAAAGAGGCCGCGTCGAGGGCCGTCATGCAGGCGGTAATCGTCACCGTGGTCTGTGGTACATTTTTCACGGCGCTGACCCTGGGCCTGTCCTCCCGTGTCCCCGTGTGGATGCAGGTGGACGCGTCCATCCGGGATCTGGCGGGGCAGTATTTCTTCATTTTGTATCTGCCCATGCTGCCGAGAGCCGCGTCCATCATCTTCGGCACAGTCCTGCGGGCCGCGGGCGATACGAAAACACCCATGAAGATCGGCGTGGGCGTGAATCTGATCAACGTCTGCCTGAATTTCCTGCTGATCTACCCGACCCGCCAGATCGGCGGCTTCACCGTTCCCGGCGCGGGGATGGGCGTCATCGGCGCGGCAGTTGCCAGCGCCATCGCCTTCACCTTCGGCGGCGCGGCCATC
>JAFQSI010000012.1 GCA_017409645.1 Oscillospiraceae bacterium
TCCCCCCTGTCCTGCGCTTCGCTTGGACATCCCCCCTCAAAACGAGGGGGGCAAGAGGTGCGATGCGGACTTAAGCTGCTCTGCATGTTTCTAATTATCCAGATACTTCGGCTGCAGCAATCGGTTCAGCACGCCGCCGAAGAGCAGGATACACATACAGCAGTAGATCCACAGCAGACCGATGGCCACCATGTACACGGAGCCGTAGATGTTGGTGTAGCGCTCGACCATGTTCTCCACATAGAAGCTGAACACGTTGGAGAAGCCCTGCCAGCCCACCGCCGCCACCACCGCACCGGGCAGGCTCCGCAGGAAGCGGTTGTGCTTGTTGGGCAGGACCATATAGATCAGGGCGAAGATGACGATCTGGATCACCAGCAGCCAGACGCTGCGCCAGTCGATCAGATCCACAAAAAACTGTACCAGCGGATGGCGCACCGTCCAGAACTGCTCCGCCAGGGTCTGGCCGAAGACCGAGAACACCAGCGTCACGATGACCAGGATCAAAAATACGAAGGTGTAGCCCACAGAGATCAGCCGGGTGTAGAGCCAGCTGCGGTCCTCCTGGACGCCGTAGATGTTGTTCAGGCCTGTCAGCAGGCCGTGGATGCCCAGACTGGCGGACCACAGCGCCACGATGGCCGAGATACCCAGCACCGCGCCGGAGGAGTTGTAGTAGGTGCTGACGATCAGACTCTCCGCCGCCCCCATCAGGGCGCTGGGCAGGATGCCCTCGAGAAGCCGGATCAGATCCGTGGCCGACAGGGGCGTGTAGCGCAGCGACGCCAGGATCAGCAGCAGTCCGGGAAACAGCGCGATGGCCAGGAAGTAGCAGGCGTTGGCCGCGTACACCGGGATCTGCATGGAGGCGATATTGAATACCAGATTTTCCACTCGTTTCATCCATTTCTGCACGGCAGATCCCTCCTTTCCATCGGGATAGTTTACCACGGATATCGGGAAATAGAAGTCGTTTTTTCTCAGCCCCGAATCAGGGGGAACAGGTCAAATAACACGAACCGCAGGAGGAACAGGACGATGGCAGCGGTGCTGAGGACGGACAGGAGCTTTCCGCGGATTTCGATGTATCGGACCTCTTCGTCGGTCAGCGCTTTGTCATCTTCCTCCACTTCCTTGCCCCAGCCGCTGATGAGCCGGCGCATCTGATAAAAGACCACAGCCTCCGCAGCCAGGATCAGGACCAGAAGGATGGTCAGTGCGGTTTTCATGGGGATACCTCCAATAAAAAACGAATACTGTAGGGTGGGGTCATGACCCCACCGACCCGGTCCGATGATCGGGGATGCAGGTTGGTTGCTTACAGGTATCGGTCACCTCTGTCATTGCGAGGAGGGGCAATCCGCATCCCATGTGGTGCGAAGCACCACCCGGCCCCTCCGGGGCCGGAAGGAGGACGGATTGCCACGCCCCTGCGGGGCTCGCAATGACAGTGGTGATCGGTGGCTGGCTCCATCCATGCGACACTGGCGGCCATTCCGCCTGGGCAATGCCGCCCGCCCTACAGAGAAAATACGGCAGAAAGGGAACCGCAAGCGGTTCCCTTTCGCAAAAATCCCGCTTATTCGGCAGAGATCATATAGTAGTAGACAGGCTGACCGCCGCGGATCAGGTTCACGTCTGCATCGGGGCAGATGTCGGCGAAGATGTCAGCAGCCTTCTGGGCGTGGCGCTCCTTCACGTCGGCGCCGTAGTAGATGGTGATATACTCCTTGCCGTCGTCCCGGACCTTCTGGGCCAGGGCGCGGAGCAGGACCTTGATGTCCTTGCTGGTGGAGAACAGCTGGGAGCCGTACAGGGCCATGTAGTCGCCCTCATGGATGTCGAAGCCGTCGAAATCGGAGTTCCGGGCGGCGTAGGTGATCTGCATGGTGTCGACGGTGGCCAGAGCCTCGGTCAGAGCCTCGGTGTTTTCCTCCAGGGAGCCCTCGGGGTTGAAAGACAGCATGGCGGTGATGCCCTGGGGCACGGTCTTGGAGGGGATGACCACCACGTTCTTCTCGGTCAGGGCGTCCACCTGCTCGGCGGCCATGATGATGTTCTTGTTGTTGGGCAGAACGAAGACCGTCTCGGCGGGGACAGCGTTGACCGCAGTCAGGATGTCCTGGGTGGAGGGGTTCATGGTCTGGCCGCCGGAGATGATGCCGTCCACGCCCAGATTCACGAACACGTCCGCCAGGCCGTCACCGGCGCAGACGGAGACGACGCCGAAGGGCTTCTCGGGGGCGGCGATCTTGGGGGCCTTCTCATTCTCGGTCATGACCTTCTCGGTGTGCTGCAGGCGCATGTTCTCGATCTTGACGGTGACGAAGGAGCCGTAGTCGATGGCCTCGTGCAGAGCCTTGCCGGGATCGTTGGTGTGGACGTGGACCTTGATGATCTCCTCGTCGTCCACCAGCACCAGGCTGTCGCCCAGGGAGTCCAGGAAGGCCCGGAAGGGCTCCACATCCTTGTCGTTCTCGCGCTGGATGATGAACTCGGTGCAGTAGGTGAAGGTGATGTCCTCGGTGTTGAAGTCGGAGAAATCGGCGGCGTCCTTGGTCTCGCCCTCAGAAGCGGGGGCGGAGACATCCAGATCCTCGCCCTTCAGGGCCAGGGCCATGGCCTCCAGGGCCAGCAGCCAGCCCTTGCCGCCGGCGTCGACCACGCCGGCCTTCTTCAGGACGGGGTTCATGTCGGTGGTGGCGGCCAGAGCCACCTTGGCCTCGGCGATGGCGGCGTCATGGACGAACTCGATGTGGTTGTTCTCCCGGGCGGCCTCGGCAGCCTTGGCGGCGGCCAGACGGGCAACGGTCAGGATGGTGCCCTCGGCGGGCTTCATGACGGCCTTGTAGGCGGCATCCACGCCGCCCTGCAGAGCCTGGGCCCACAGCACGCCGTCGGCCTGGGTCTGACCCTTCAGAACGTTGGAGATGCCCCGCATCAGCAGGGACAGGATAACGCCGGAGTTGCCCCGGGCGCCCCGCAGCATGGCGGAGGCAGCGGTCTTGGCGGCCTTCTCCAGGGTGGGGTCCTCCACCTTGCGCAGGTCGGCGGACGCTGCGTTGATGGTCATGGACATGTTGGTGCCGGTGTCGCCGTCGGGCACCGGGAAGACGTTCAGCTCGTTGAGCTGCTGCTTGTTGTTTTCAATGTTGGCAGCCGCATTGATCACAAGTCTGCGAAAATCGCTGCCGTTGATAATCTGTTTCACGAAATATACTCCTCCGAAATCAGCCGATCATCATGGAATCGATGTAAACGTTGACGGCACGGACGTCGGTGCCGGTGCATTTGGTGACGACATAGCGAACCTCGGAGATGATGGACTCGCCCACGGCCTGCAGATTCACGCCGTGATCGACCATGATGTGCAGGTCGATGGTGATGGTATTGTCGTCATGGAACTCCACCAGGACGCCCTTGCCCACGCTCTCCTTGCGCAGCAGGTGGAACAGGCCGTCCTGCACGCTGCGGGCTGCCATGCCCTTGACGCCGAAGCAGTTGATGGCGGCAGTACCGGCGATGTCGGTATAGACAGCAGCGGAGACGGTGACGGAGCCCTTGTCGTTTTTATGCTGGATCATAAGATTACCTCCTGGTCCAAAATATTAGTTAGCACTTGTAGGGAACGCCGTCCCCGGCGTTCCGTCCGCCGTAAGGCGGCAGTTCGGTACCTCTTGCGGGCACGGTGCTTCCGCACCGCACCCGACGGAACGCCGAGGACGGCGTTCCCTACGGTACCGTTTATTTAGATCATGCTGGCCTCCCAGCAATCGGGGGCTTCCAGGCCCATCATCTTGACGATGGTGGGGGCCACGTTGGCCAGGCCGTAGGCGCCCTCGATGATCTCCCACTTGTTGTCCTTGTCATAGATGATGAAGGGGACGGGGTTCAGGGAGTGGGCGGTGCGGACGGAGGTCTTGCCCTTCTTCGTCTCGGTCATCTGGTCGGCGTTGCCGTGGTCAGCGGTGATGCAGACGGTGTAGCCGTACTGGTCGGCGGCCTCCAGGATGGCCTTCAGGCCGTTGTCGACACACTCCATGGAGTAGATGACGGCCTCCAACACGCCGGTGTGGCCCACCATGTCGCCGTTGGGGAAGTTGCAGCGCAGGAAGTCGAACTTCTTGGAGGCCATGTTCTCGACCATCTTCTCGGTGATCTCCTTGGACTTCATGGCGGGAGCCTGGTCGAAGGGGATGATGTCGGAGGGGATCTCCTCGTAGACCTCCAGGCTTTCATCGACCTTGCCGGAGCGGTTGCCGTTCCAGAAGTAGGTGACGTGGCCGTACTTCTGGGTCTCGGAGACGGCGTACTCGGTGACGCCGGCCTTGCACAGGACCTCGGTCAGGGTGTTGGTGATGACGGGGGGCTGCAGCAGGTAGTTCTCGGGGATGTTCAGGTCGGCGTCGTACTGCAGCATGCCGGCGAACTTGACGCCCTCATAGCCGGGACGGTCGAACTTGTCGAA
>JAFQSI010000118.1 GCA_017409645.1 Oscillospiraceae bacterium
CCCGACCACGGGGATCCGGGCCAGCAGGGCGGCGAGGGCCGCGGAGATGGTGAAGACCACCACCGACACCACCGGCACCGCGATGATCGGATCGAAGGCCAGCACATGGAAGCCCCACCGCTGCAGCACCTCCGTGACCAGGGCGTGGAGCAGATAGATGCCGAAGCTGTGGTCCGCCAGCCAGGCCACGGCCCGGGGCAGGGTCTTCAGGTTGTATTTGGCGAAGACATAGAGGGCAACGCCCGGGGCGATGACCGTGGGGGATGCATTGGTGCAGAAGACGGAGCTGCAGGTGCCCATCCGCTGGCTGGACCAGATGGTCCCCACGCCCGTCAGCACCGCGCCCAGGATACCCAGCAGATAGATGACCCGGCGCAGCCGGGGGGAGATCTCCGTCCGGTGGAGGGTATAGCCCAGCGGCAGCAGCGCCAGCAGATCCAGGAAGAAGGTGTACTGCAGATTGCTCTCCACCGTCCGGACCTCCGGGCCGATGCCCGGCCAGTTCAGGGCCACCAGATTGGCCCCCCAGGGGATCAGAAGGCCGAAGATGCAGCTGAGGGTCAGCAGCTGGGCCGTCAGCTTTTCATCCTCGCAGATCTTCTGCAAAAAGGGCACCGTCAGGTACACGCCGCACAGAAAGGGCAGGTACCACAGGTGGTAGTGACCGTGGAGGAAGGTCAGCAGCAGCTCCCCGCCCCGTCCGTCGTACCAGACCCAGAGGGTATACACTCCGGACCAGAAAAAAAAGGCCGTCAGCACCCGGGGGATGTTCCGGGTCAGGAGCTTCTTCAGCTCCGTCCGGCGGGGCAGGAAGATGGTGCCCGTGATCATCAGGAACATCAGCACCGGCCACCGGACCGTGCCGTCATACATGGACAGCACCCGCCAGTCCCGTGAGTCGATGGGGATCTTGTCCCAAAGCAGACCGTCCGTGTGGGCCAGGACCACCGCCGCCGCCGCAAAGACCCGGAGCCACTGCAGATAGGCCAGCTGTTCTTTTTTTGTTGTTGCCATGCCGGTCACCTCCGTTTTTCCCATTCTATCACACCTGCCGCCGTTTTTCCACTCCCCAAAAAGCCGCCGGCCTTCGGCGAGTGTCACAAAGAATTATCCAAAGCTGCTGCAAATTTTGCGCAATAATGCTTGACATTGCCGCATTGAGAAAGTAAAATAACATTTGGAGTAGTATGCCAGACCGGGTCTTGCCCCGGCGGCGTTGCTGTATATCCGGCTTTTCGGGCCGGCTGTGTATCGCAATCTGCGCCCCATGGGCGTTTTATTTGAGGAAAATCTGACCGGGGACCCTTCCCGGAGCCTTTTCGCATCAAAAAACCAATATGGGGAGCCTTTGCGGCAACACCGTCCCGTCTGCCAATTCTAACAAGGAGGTGTGTCGCAGAATATGGAATTTTTGAAGTATGCCCTCGCCCTGATCGCAGGCTTGGCCATCGGCGTCGTCATCGGTATCATCTACCGCAAGAAGTTCGCTGAGCAGGCCATCGGCTCCGCCGAGGCCGAAGCCAACCGGCTGCTGAACGAAGCCATCCGTGGCGGTGAGAACAAGAAGAAAGAAATGCTCCTTGAAGCCAAGGACGAAATCCATAGATCTCGCACAGAGTACGAAAAAGAAGTGAAGGAACGCCGGGCGGAGCTGAGCAAGCAGGAGCGCCGTCTGGAACAGAAGGAAAACACCCTGGACAAGAAGACCGAAGCCTTCGAGCGGAAGGAAGAGGAGCTGAACAAGCGCCTGCAGAAGGTCGCCGACACCCAGGCCAAGGCCGACGAGGTCCTGGCCGCCCAGGAGGCCAAGCTCGAGGAGCTGTCCGGCCTGACCCAGGAGCAGGCCAAGCAGTACCTGCTCGAATCCGTTGAAAACGAGGTCCGCCACGAGTCCGCCATGAAGATCAAGGAGATCGAGGCGAACCTGAAGGACAATGCCGAAAATCTCGCTCGGGAGGTCATCGCCACCGCCATCCAGCGCTGCGCCGCCGACCACGCCGCCGAGACCACCGTCTCCGTGGTGCCCCTGCCCAACGACGAGATGAAGGGCCGCATCATCGGCCGCGAGGGCCGGAACATCCGGACCCTGGAGACCATCACCGGCGTCGATCTGATCATCGACGACACCCCCGAGGCCATCACCGTCTCCAGCTTCGACCCCGTCCGCCGGGAGATCGCCCGGCTGGCTCTGGAGAAGCTCATCCAGGACGGCCGCATCCATCCCACCCGCATCGAGGACATGGTCGAGAAGGCCCGCCGGGAGGTGGACCGCACCATCCGGGAGGAGGGCGAGCGCGCCTGCTACGAGACGGGCGTCCACAACCTCAACCCCGAGCTGGTCAAGATCCTGGGCCGCCAGAAGTACCGTACCTCCTACGGCCAGAACGTGCTGAACCACTCCATGGAAGTCTCCCACATCGCAGGATTGCTGGCCTCCGAGCTGGGCGTGGAGGTGTCTCTTGCCAAGCGCGCAGGTCTGCTGCATGACCTGGGCAAGTCCGTGGACCACGAGATGGAGGGCAGCCATGTGCAGCTGGGCGCAGATCTTGCCCGGAAGTACAAGGAGAACCCCGTCATCGTCAACGCCATCGAGGCCCACCACGGCGACGTGGAGCCCAAGACCATCATCGCCGTCCTGGTCCAGGCCGCGGACGCCATCTCCGCCGCCCGTCCCGGCGCCCGCCGTGAGAACGTGGAGAACTACATCCGCCGTCTGCAGAAGCTGGAGGAGCTGACCGGCTCCTGGCCCGGCGTCGACAAGGCCTACGCCATCCAGGCCGGCCGCGAGATCCGCATCATGGTCAAGCCCGAGGTGGTCACCGAGGACAACATGATCCTCCTGGCCCGGGACATCGCCAAGAAGATCGAGGCCGAGCTGGAATACCCCGGCCAGATCAAGGTCAACGTCATCCGCGAGACGAAGGCCGTCGAATACGCCAAGTAAGCACCAAAGCCCCGTCCAACCGGACGGGGCTTTTTCGACACGCTGAAAGCCCCTTGCCTCTCCCTCTGGGAGAGGTGGCCGAGCGCAGCGAGGTCGGAGAGGGCCTCCCGATTTTCTGTGAAAATCGGGAAAAATCGAATATTTGCTTTGCAAATATTCGATAACCCTCTCAGTCACGCTGACGCGTGACAGCTCTCCCAGGGGGAGAGCCAAGGCGCTTTGCGCGTTTTAGAGGTTCTCAAGCCGGCATGGACAGGGCGGGAAAACTGTGGTATAATGAAAAAAACACGAGGGAGGGATGTTCTTGACGGCATGGATCGAAAAGCTGGCCCGGGACCGCTGGCTGACCACCGGGGAGTATGCCCGGCTGCTCCGGGACCGGACTCAGGAATCCGCCGCCCTGCTGCGGCGGCTGGCGGACCGGGAGCGCCGGAAGCATTACGGCACACGGGTGTATCTGCGGGGCGTGATCGACGTCAGCAGCATCTGTCCCAACGGCTGTGTGCTGTGCAGTCAGCGCATCGACGCCGAATGTCTGCGCTACCGGATGCGGCCCCGGGAGATCCTGGACTGCTGCGAGGAGGCCCAGGGCCTGGAGCTTTCCAACCTGGTGCTGCGCTGCGGCCCGGACCGGTTCTACAGCGAGAAGATGCTCTCCGTCCTGGTGGAGCGGCTCCACCGGAGCTTCCCGGACTGCACCGTGACCCTGGCCATGGGCGAGCGGAGCCGGGAGGGGCTGGAGATGCTCTACAACGCCGGTGCGGACCGGTATCTGCTGCTGCAGGAGACGGCGGAAAAGAACCGGTTCCGCCAGCTCCATCCCCCACCCATGTGCTGGGAGCGGCGGCTGCACTGCCTGAACGAGCTGAAGGACATCGGCTTCCAGACCGGCTGCGGCTTCCTGGTGGGCTGGCCCGGTCAGACCGTGGAGGATCTTTCTATGGAGCTGAAATTTCTGGAGGAATTCCAGCCCCACAGCGTGGAGCTGGTGTCCCTGGATGCCGACGGGGAGCTGCTCTCCTTCCTGATCTCCCTGGTGCGGCTGATCCTGCCCAATGCGCTGCTGACGGCGCCGGGAGCCCCCGCCGAGGGCGTGCTGGCCGGAGCCAACGTGGTATCGGTGGGCGTCACCCCCGGACGGGACAGCTTCCCCCTCTGCGGCGGCGGCCGGGTGGAGGGTCCGGCGACCATCGACTCCCTGGCGGCCCTGCGCCGGGAGCTGGCCGATGTGGGCTTCGAGGTGGATATGGGCCGGGACGACTGGAACGGCTGAGAAAAAACACAGTGGCGATCGTTGCGGTCGCCACTTTTTCTTTGCTGCCGTCTTGCCAATTTTACAAAATGTGATATGATAAAAGAAAAATCGAAAGAAGGGTCTTCATGGACGCAAAAGGTGAAAAAAGACAGCAGGACCGGAAGAATCTGATGCTGAACGAGCCCATCCACCGGGTGATCCCCAAGATGGCCGTGCCCACCATCGTGGCATTCCTCATCAACTCCATCTACTCCCTGGCGGATACCTACTTCGTCAGCAGTCTCGGCACCAACGCCACGGCGGCGGTCAGCGTCAACGCATCCCTCGACCAGCTGATCATGATGTGCGGCTCCATGCTGGCCATGGGTGCCAACTCCTACATCGCCCGTCTGCTGGGCAAAAATGACGACAAGAAGGCCAGTCAGGTCCTGTCCACCGCCTTTTTCTCCGCCTTCGCCATCGGCGCGGCGCTGCTGACCTTCGGCTCGGTGTTCATGGTCCCCATGGTCCGGCTCCTGGGCGCCACGCCCACCTGTGAGCAGTATTCCATCGACTACGCCACCTATGTGCTGATGGCGGCCCCCTTCATGGCCTGCAACTTCGTCATGAACCAGTGCCTGCGCAGCGAGGGCAGCGCCACCCTGTCCATGATCGGCATGGGCTTCGGCGGCATCCTCAACTGCGTGCTGGACCCCATCTTCATCTTTGGCTTCGACATGGGCGTCGCGGGCGCGTCCCTGGCCACCGCCATTTCCAAGGTGGTCAGCTTCACGATCCTGATCTTCCCCTACCTCACCCGGCGGAGCCTGCTGCACCTGTCCATCAAGAATTTCAAGCCCACCCGGGACATCGTCACCGAGGTCGTCTCCGTGGGCTCCAGCTCCATGTTCCGCTCCGGTCTTGCGGTGGTGGCCGGCATCCTGCTGAACACTTTGGCCGGTGACATCTCCGACTCCGTTCTGGCGGGCATCGGCGTCTGCACCAAGATCATGATGTTCCCCTTCGGCATCATCCTGGGCTTCGGCAACGGCTTCCAGCCCGTTGTGGGCTTCAACTGGGGCGCCAAGCGCTATGACCGGGTCAAGGAGGCCTACCGGTTCTCCAGCCGGGTGGCCTTCTGGGGCGGCGCGCTGATGGCGGCCTTCTGCATCGTCTTCGCCGACCAGCTGATCATCCTCTTCGCCGGTACCGACCAGGAGATGCGGCGCATCGGTGCCTTCGCCATCATCACCCAGGCCATCGCCCTGCCCATCCACGCCTGGGTCGCCATCGTCAACATGTACTGCGTGGGCCTGGGCAACGCCAAGGGCGCACTGGCCCTCTCCACCGCCCGGCAGGGCACCTGCTTCATCCCCATCCTGTTCCCCCTGGCCTGGATCTTCGGGGCATACGGCGTGGGCTCGGTGCAGGCGCTAGCCGATGTGATCTCTGTGGTCCTGGCCATCCCCATCCTGAAGGGCATGAACAAAAAGCTCGAGGCCGCCATAGCCCAGAGCGAAGGATAAAACCAAAGCCCGCGGCATCTGCCGCGGGCTTTCTGTGTGCATCGATCATCCCGCCGTCAGGTACAGCTCCGCCTCGTGGGCGGCGTTGGCTCCGTCGGCTGCGGCGGTGAGGATCTGGCGAAGGGCCTTGGTGCGGATGTCGCCCACGGCGTAGACGCCGGGGATGCTGGTTTTGGTGGATTCGTCGGCCCGGATGTAGCCGTTATCCAGCTCCAGCTGGCCCGTCACCAGCTCCGTGGCCGGCTGCCGGCCGATGCTGACAAAAAGGCCGTCCACAGGAAGCTCCTCCTCCGCTCCGGAGATCAGATTTTTGACCTTCACGCCGGACAGCCGGTCATGGCCTGCCAGCTCCGTCACCGCGCTGTTCCACCGGAATTCCAGATTCGGCAGCTGCATCAGCTGCTCGTGGTAGAGCTTCGTGGCCCGCAGGGTGTCCCGCCGGTGGATCAGGATGACCTTCTTGGCGATCCGGCTCAGATACAGAGCCTCCGCTGCGGCGCTGTTTCCGCCGCCCACCAGGGCAACGGTCTTCCCCCTGTAGAACATCCCATCGCAGTGGGCGCAGTAGTTGACGCCCCGGCCCGTGAGCCGGTCCTCGTCGGGAAGCCCCAGCTTCCGGGCTCCTGCGCCCATGGCCAGGACCACCGTCCTGGCGTAAAAATCTCCTCCGGAGGTATGCAGGACCTTCGGCTCGGCCCCCAGCTCCATGGACCGCACCTCGGCATATTCCGTCACCGCGCCGAAGCGCTGGGCCTGCTCCTGAAATCGCATGCCCAGCTCGAAGCCGTCGACGCCCTCCGGGAAGCCGGGGTAATTGTCCACCTGGCTGGTCAGGGCCATCTGCCCGCCGGCGCTGAGCTTCTCCAGCACCAGCACATCCAGTCCCGCCCGGGCAGCGTAGAGGGCAGCCGTATAGCCGCCGGGGCCGCCGCCCAGGATCACCATATCATAAATCCGCTTCATATGCTCACCTCAGCTTCCCAGAAAATCCTCGATGAATTCCTCGATCCGGGCTCTGGACTCCGGGGCCACGATGGATCCCAGAGCCTCGCCCTTATGATACAAAACCAGGGTGGGGACCACCTCGATGCCCTCGCTCCGGGCCAGCTCCGGGCTGTCGTCAATGTTGACCAGCCCCACCGTCAGCCGCTCCCGATGCTGCGCGGCCACCTTTTTCAGGGCCGGGCCGATCCGGCGGCAGTAGACGCACCAGGGGGCGTGAAATTCCACCAGCACCGGCTTTTCCCCGGCCAGCAGCTCCCGGTATCCGTTCTCGTTCAGTTCCATCATGTCGGATCGCTCCTTTCGTTTCCTTGTGACTACAGTCTACCCCGTTTTCGGGATTTTTTCCGTGATGAAGTCACAGGATGGCACGATATCGAATGTCTCTGCTTTTCATAGGTACTTGCCTAAAGAAGTCACTTGCCTCTCCCCATGGGAGAGCCAAGGCGCTTCGCGCAAATAGGTTTATTGACATGCTGACAAGGCCCGCTGCATTTGCAGCGGGCCTTGTATCATTCGTTGATCTTCGCTCTCAGCTCCCCGGCGATGGCGGTCATCTCCGCCGGGTCCGCCTTGACGATGCGGCGGTCGTAGGTGACCAGACCGTTCGTCTCGTCCTCCACGTCGCTCAGCTGGGTCAGGATGGCACCGCAGAGGCCCGTGGCGATCTGGGGCAGGATGTCATTCCGGTACAGCTTCGACAGGGCCCCCTGGAACTCCTCCCGGGAGCGGAATTTCTGGTAGCCGTACTCCTCGTCCAGGTTGAACCGGTGTCCCTCGATGGGCCAGGAATAGCCGCCGAATTCGGTGAGCAGCAGGGGACGGCGGCCCTGGGCCTTCATCTTCAGGCTGCCGAAATAGATATGCTCGCTCTGAACGTCCGAGTCGGAATTTTTGAACCAGCCCGAGGCTGCATTCCAGATCCTTCCCGGCTCCAGGGCCTTGAAATGGCGGTAGAGGTTCTGGGTGTCGTGCTGGCCCCAGCCCTCGTTGAACAGGGTGTACAAAAGGATGCACGGATGGTTGTGCAGATGAGCCAGCGTCTGTTCGCCGTGGGTCAGGAAGAAGGTCCTGCGCCGCTCGGAGGGCGTCTCATGATAGGTGGTCAGCTTTCCGCCGATGGTGGGGATGGCGGTGTCCCGGAGGTAGTGGTAGGGACCGGAGTTGATGAGGTCCTGGAAGACGATCATGCCAAGCCGGTCGCAGTCATAGTAAAACCGCTCCGGCTCGATTTTAATATGCTTGCGGATGGTGTTGAAGCCCAGGTCCTTCATGGTCTGGATGTCCCAGGTATAGCCCTCGGGGGAGCCGGGGAGGAACAGGCCATCGGGCCAGTAGCCCTGGTCCAGCATCCCGTGGAAGAAGTATGGCTTTCCGTTGAGCAGCAGGCGCTGGTGCTTTCCGACTTTTTTCGACTCGATGCGGCGCAATGCGAAATAAGTTTCCACAGCGTCGTCGCAATTTCGCACAACAACTGTGTACAAATTCGGTTCCTCCGGGGTCCAGAGCCGGGGGTTTTCCGGCCGGATCCGGAAGCGATGGGTCTTCGGGCAGTAAATTTTCCCGTCACATTCGACGGTGAAGGGGCCGCTGCCGTCGACGGTGATGACCACGCTGTCCAAGGCGGGCTCCAGCTTCACGCCCCGGATGTAGTTTTCCGGCACCGACTCCATCCACACCGTCTGCCAGATGCCGCTGACGGGGGTGTACCACATGCCGCCCCGGTCTTTTCTCTGCTTGCCGTAGGGCAGATCCGTGTCCAGGGGATCGAAGACGATGACGCGCAGAGTGTTGCGTTCGCGCAGCTGCTCCGTCACATCGAAGGAGAAGGGCAGATACCCGCCCACATGGCTGCCCAGCTCGATATCATTTAAGTACACGGTACATTCCTGATCCACGGCCCCGAAGTGGAGGAGGACCCGATCCTTCCGGAAGCCCGCGGGCAGGGAAAATTCCCGCTCATAGGTCAGCTGGTCGCCGATTTCCGGAACCGCCGCGCCGGAGAGCTTCGACTCGGGCGGGTAGGGGACTAGGATGTCCCCCTTGTCCTCGCCATTGACGGCGAAGCGCCACAGGCCGTTCAGGCAGAAAAAGCTGTCACGCCTGAGCTGGGGCCGGGGATATTCGTTCCAGGGGATGTCGGGCTGATCCGACCAGGGCGTGTCCAGCACCGTGGTCCGGGGTGGCTCCTTCTTTTTCAGCAGGTCGTTGACCGCCATGCGGAGTCTCGATTCTTTCATATTGCCGCCTCCTGTGCAGTTTTCCCCATTATATCACAACCGCCCTGTGGAGAAAAGGGCTTTTCATGCCGGAAATCTTATAGTATAATCACTGTAGGGTGGGGTCACGACCCCACCGACCACCCTCGATGCGGAACCATGTATCAGTAGAGAGTATAACGTTTCGTTTTCCAACCAGCCTGGGCAATCATCCAACCTGGTCGGCGGGGTCATGACCCCGCCCTACATACCGTTTTTTTACTCAGAGGAGGAACAACCATGCACACCGTCACCCTTGGCGCCACGGGGATCACCGTGAACAAGAACGCCTTCGGCGCGCTGCCCATCCAGCGCGTTTCCGACGACTATGCCGTCATGCTGCTGAAAAAGGCATACGACGGCGGCATCCGCTTTTTTGACACCGCCCGGATGTACTCCGACTCCGAGCATAAGCTGAATCTGGCATTTTCCGGCATGCGGGAGAAGGTCTTCATCTCCACCAAGACCCAGGCCACCACCGCGGAGGAATTCTGGAAAGACCTGGAGATCAGCCTTGGCTACCTGGGATATATCGACATCTACCAGTTCCATAACCCCAGCTTCTGCCCCAAGCCCGGCGACGGCTCCGGACTGTACGAGGCCATGCTCGAAGCAAAGGCCCAGGGCAAGATCCGCCACATCGGCATCACCAACCACCGCCTTTCCGTTGCGAAGGAGGCCATCGAGTCCGGCCTGTATGAAACGCTGCAGTTCCCCCTGTGCTATCTTGCCACGGAAAAGGATCTGGAGCTGGTCAGACTCTGCAAGGAAGCGAACATGGGCTTCATC
>JAFQSI010000013.1 GCA_017409645.1 Oscillospiraceae bacterium
ATCCCCACCATCCGCAACAAGTCCCAGACCGTCTTCACCAACCATGCATGGGGCTCCGCCTTCCGTGCCTACGGCTCTCCCCAGTCCTTCATGGGCTCCGAGATCGCCATCGACGTTCTGGCTGCCAAGATGGGCATGGATCCCTTCGACATCCGCGAGCTGAACTGCTACAAGGAGTCCGCAGGTTCCACCATCCCCACCGGCTACGCTCCCGATGTGTACTGCCTGGAGGAGATGTACAAGATGGCCCGTCCCCTGTACGAGGCCGGCAAGAAGCGCGTTGCTGAGAAGAATGCCGCCTCCGATGGCCGCTACAAGTACGGCATCGGCGTGGCCTCCGGCGTCTACGGCTGCGGCCTGGACGGCGTGGACTCCTCTCAGGCCTACGCCGAGCTGAATCCCGACGGCACCGTCACCATGTACGCCTCCTGGGAGGATCACGGCCAGGGCGCTGACATGGGCGTTCTGCAGTCTGCCCATGAGACGCTGCGTCAGATCGGCATCAAGCCCGAGCAGATCCGTCTGGTCATGAACGACACCAAGCTGACTCCCAACTCCGGCCCCGCCGGCGGCTCCCGCTCCCAGGTCATGTCCGGCAATGCCTGCCGTCTGGCCGCTGAGAACCTGATCGCCGCCATGAAGCGCGAGGACGGCTCCCTCCGCACCTACGACGAGATGGTCGCCGAGGGCATCGAGACAAAGGTCCTGGGCAACTGGGTCACCGACTACTGCGCCGAGCATCCCATCGACCAGGCCACCTCCCAGGGCGAGCCCTTCGCAACCTATATGTACACCCTGTTCCTGCCCGAGGTCTGTGTCGACACCCAGACCGGTAAGGTCAAGGTCGAGAAGTTCACCTGCGTCGCCGACGTGGGCACCATCATGAACAAGCTGCTGGTGGACGGCAACTTCTACGGCGGTCTGGCCCAGGGCATCGGCCTGGCTCTGACCGAGGACTTCGAGGACCTGAGCAAGCACACCAGCCTGAAGAACTGCGGTATTCCTTATCCCAAGGATGTCCCCGATGACATCGAGCTGCACTACCTGCAGACCTATCGTCCCAACGGTCCCTACGGCGCTGCCGGCTGCGGCGAGGCTCCCCTGGATGCTCCTCACCCCGCCATCCTGAACGCCATCTACAACGCCACCGGCGCCCGGATCACCCGCGTGCCCGCTCTGCCCGAGGTCGTTCTGGCTGCCCTGGCTGAGCTGAAGTAAGATATTCACAAATATCCCACTCTGTGGTACAATGGAGGGGCGGCCCCGGCCGCCTCTCCAAATTGATAATTGGCAATTGAAAATGGAAAATGATGATTTGCACAATTTTCCATTTTCAATTTTCAACTTTCAATTCTCCTGAAGGGAGTGTTTCGATTATGATTATAGAAGAACGCCAATCGACCCATGTATACCGTCAGAAGCGGCTGTTTGACAAGGAGGAGCTGGAAGCCAGAGAATCCCTCTGTGTCCATGAGCAGCCGCCCTACTGCAATGCGGAGTGCCCCCTGAAGCTGGACACTAAGGCCATGCTGGCCGCCATTGCAGCGGGGGATTTTAACAAGGCCGTGGCCCTTTATGAAAAGATCACCCCCTTCCCCCATATCCTGTCTGCCGGCTGCGAAGCGCCCTGCGAGGGCAAGTGCAAGCTCCGGGAGCTGGGCGAGGGCATCAGCATCCGGGCTCTGGAGAGTGCTGCCGTCCAATACGGCGAACCGGCGAAAAAGCGGGGCCTGCTCCGGAAAAAGACGAAGAAGTGCGCCGTTTTCGGCCTGGATCTGTTTACGCTGTTCCTGGCCGGTGAGCTGGCGAAGAAGATGTACCCGGTGACGGTCTATGCCCAGTTCCCGGACCGGGAGACGATGCTTACGGCGCTGGCGCCGGAAATGGCAGGGGCCGACGGCGATCTGAGCCGTCTGGATATCAAATTTGAATGGAACGCAGACCCGGTTTCTGCATATGCCGAGACTGCGTCGAAATATGACCTGGTTTGCGCGTCTTGCGAAGCTGCGGACCAGCTGTATCCCGGCCTGGAAGTGGATGAGGCCGTCATGGTCTGCCGGGAGCGGAAGCTGATCACCGGCAAAACCCAGGGCGTGCTGGGCGCGGCCTTCGGCGCGAAAAAGGCGGCCCTGTCCGCCGACCGGATGGCCCAGAACCTCGATCCCGCCAACACCCGGGGCGAGGAGGGCAGCGTGGAGACAAGGCTCTACACCAGCCTGGAGGGCGTGATCCCTAGCAGCCGCGTTCCAATCGTGGACAAAGGATCTGCCGTGGCGGAAGCCAGCCGGTGCATCCAGTGCAGGTGCGACGAGTGTATCAAGGGCTGCGCCTATTTGCAGCACTACAACAAATTCCCCCGGATCCTGACCCGGGAGATCTACAACAATGTCTCCATCATCATGGGTGACCACATGATGAACAAGCCCATCAACGCCTGCTCCCTGTGCGGACAGTGCAGCGTCCTGTGTCCCAACGGCTATGACATGGCCGAGGTCTGTCACATGGCCCGGCAGAACATGGTCTATACGGGAAAAATGTCCCTGGCGGTCCATGAGTTCGCCCTGATGGACATGGTATTCTCCAATGAGGAAGCATTCTTATGTAAACCCCAGCCGGGCTATGAGAAGTGTAAATATGTCTTCTTCCCCGGCTGTCAGGCCACCGCCATTGCCCCGGCGACCGTGAGGGCCGCTTACCTGGACCTGTGCGATCGTTTGGAGGGCGGCGTGGCGCTGATGCTGGGCTGCTGCGGCGCGATCTGCGACTGGGCGGGCCGGTATGAGATGTATGAGGATACCGTCCGCTTCCTGGACGAAAAAATGGCAGAATTGGGAGATCCCATCGTGATCGCCGGATGTCCCACCTGTAAAAAGCAGCTGAGCCGTCGCGAGACGGTCGGAGTCTGGGAAATCCTGGAGCGCATCGGCCTGCCGGAGCGGGCGAAGCGGCTGGAGAAAGGCATCGCCGTCCACGACGCCTGCGGCGCGAGGGGCGACCACGAGACACAGGCGTCCATCCGCCGGATCGCCGAAAGCCTGGGCTGCGCCGTGACGGAGACGGCGTATGAGGGGGACAAGGCCCCCTGCTGCGGCTACGGCGGCCTGACCCAGTACACCAACCGGGAAGTGGCGAAGAAGATGACGGACAAGTGTCTGGAGCGTTCGGACTTGCCCTACTTAAGCTACTGCATGGCCTGCCGGGACCGGTTCGCCCGGGAGGGC
>JAFQSI010000014.1 GCA_017409645.1 Oscillospiraceae bacterium
CCCACCAGGGCAACGCCGGGCTGCTGCAGGAGCGACAGGTCCCCTCTGGCCCAGATGCAGCCGGGGGCGTCATCGCCCAGGGCATCCAGGATCCGCCGGGGATAGCCCGGCGTCAGCCGCGTCAGGGGCACACAGCCGAATTTTGCCGCCCTGGATAGGTAACGGTCCAGAAGCGCTTCCCCCGACAAAAGGGACACGATCCTCTCTGCGTCCGCTTCGCCATAGCCCAGGGCCCGCAGGTCCCGGACCTCCAGCTCCCGGTCACCGGTGGGCTTTTCCGCGTCCCGGACCCGCCGGGCCAGCTTTCGCAGCTGGGCCGGGGACAGGGGCCGCCGCTGAGGATTCCCCAGATGGCAGCACAGCAGCAGAAAGCCCCGCTCGGCCCCGGTCAACGGAACCGCCGCCGCTTCTGGGGCGGGGGAGTGGGCTTGACCTCTTCCTTCGTCAGGGAGCCGTCCTCGCCCAGGATCATGGGCTGGATGGTGAATTTGCAGAATTTGCAGATCTCGTCCAGCTTGGCCTTCTCGGGGAAATTGCCGATGATGGACCATGCCTGACCCTTGCGCTTGGCCCGGCCGGTGCGGCCCACCCGGTGGACGAAATACTCGTTCTCGTCGGGGATATCAAAGTTGATGACGCAGTCCACATCGTCCACGTCAATGCCGCGGCTGGCCACGTCGGTGGCGATCAGCACGGGCAGCTTGCCCTGGCGGAACCGCTGCATGGTCTTCTCCCGCTGGCTCTGGCGGATGTCTCCGTGGATGCAGTCGCAGTCCAGGCCGGTCCGCTGGAATTCGTCACTCAGGCGCTGGCACATGTGCTTGGTGTTGCAGAAGATGATGACCCGCTCGAAGCCCTGGGTCCGGATCAGCCGCAGGGTGGCCTCGGCCTTGGCCAGGGGGGAGACGGTCAGGGAGAACTGGTCGATGTCGGGCCGGTCCTCCTGCTTGGGCTCGACGGTGATCTCCACCTCGTCCCGCTGGTACATCCAGGAGACGGTCATGACCTCCTGGCTGATGGTGGCGGAGAACAGGCCCAGATTTTTGCGGTTCTTGACCTTGTCCAGGATCCTGGTCACGTCCTTGAAAAAGCCCATGTCCAGCATCCGGTCCGCCTCGTCCAGGACCACGGTCTGGATCTTGTCGAAGCGGATGGTCTTACGGTTGTAGTGGTCCATGAGCCGTCCGGGGGTGGCGACCACGATCTGGGGCTTGCGCTCAAGCTGCTTAATCTGACCGCCGATGCCGGCGCCGCCGTAGAGGACGGCCACCCGGATATTCTGGTAATAGGTCAAAAGGCTGCGCAGCTCATCGCCGATCTGGATGGCCAGCTCCCGTGTGGGAGCCAGGATCAGGCCCTGGACCGTCTCGGACGCTGCGTCGATATGCTCGATCATGGGGATGCCGAAGGCGAAGGTCTTGCCGGTGCCGGTGGGGGCCTTGGCGATGACGTCGCGCCACTGCATGAAATGGGGTATGGCTTCCGCCTGGATGGTGGTGGGCCAGCCGTAGCCCTTCTGCTCCAGAGCCCGGAGCATGGCGTCGGAGAGCCCCAGGTCCCGGAAGGTAATGCTGCTTTCACTCATAGTTGTATCTTCCTCATTTTTTGTATGTTCAAATCCCACATATTCTATCAGCTTTCCCGCTGATTTGCAACCAATTTCACGGGTTTTGTGAAAATTCGGAAAACATCCCAGTCTGCCCATGGACAAAGCGGGGAATTTATGCTACTATTACCCTGAATTACTATGGAAAGGTGTGTGAACCTTGAGAATCGATGTGATGGGTGTCGGCTTCGACAACCTGACCAAATCGGAATTCACCGCCCGGGCGGAGTCCATGCTCCACAATGGAGAGCGGGGCTATGTGGTCACGCCCAATGCGGAGATCGTATATGAATCCATCCATGACGACGGCTTCCGCGCCCTTCTCAACGGCGCGAGCATGGTCCTGCCCGACGGGGCGGGCGTGGTGCTGGGCGCGAAGATCCTGGGCACCCCCATCCGGGAGAAGGTGGCCGGCATCGAATTCGGCGAGGAGGTCTGCCGGATCCTGGCCAAAAATCAGGGCCGACTGTATCTGCTGGGCAGCAAGCCCGGCATCGCAAAGGCCGCCGGTGAAAAGCTGGCAGAAAAATATCCCGGCCTTACCATCTGCGGCACGGCAGACGGCTATTTCAAGGATGAACAGGCGGTCATTGAAAAGATCAACGCCGCCCGGCCCGACGTCCTCTTCGTCTGCCTGGGCGCGCCCAAGCAGGAGAAGTTCATGAAGGAGCATTTTGAGGAGCTGGAGGTTACGCTGATGCTGGGTCTGGGCGGCAGTCTGGACGGCTACGCCGGCGTGGCCCAGCGGGCCCCCAGGTGGATGATCGATATGAGCCTGGAGTGGCTGTACCGGCTGCTGAAGGAGCCGAAAAGACTGGGACGCATGATGCGTCTGCCGAAATTTGTGGCCGCCTGTGCGGGCCGGAAGCTGCGGAGGGAGCATCATGGGTAAACTGATCGTGATCGAGGGCACCGACGGCTCCGGCAAGTCCACCCAGTTCCGCCTGCTGACCCAGGCGGTGGAAAGCATGGGCGTCGAATTCCGGAAGCTCGTGTTCCCGCAGTATCAGGAGGAAAGCTCCGCTCTGATCCGGATGTATCTGGCGGGGCAGTTCGGAGAAAAGCCCGGTGACGTCAACGCCTACGCGGCCTCGGCCTTCTACGCCGTGGACCGCTACGCCTCCTACAGGAAGGTCTGGGGCAAGTGGTATGAGGAGGGTGGCCTGGTCCTGTCCGACCGCTACACCACCTCCAACGCCGTCCACCAGGCTTCCAAGGAGCCGCCGGAGCGGCGGGGAGAATTTCTGAAATGGCTCTATGAATTTGAGTATGACAAGCTGGGCCTGCCCCGGCCGGATCTGACCATCTATCTGGATGTGCCCACGGAATACACCGAGCGGCTCATGCGCTCGCGGGAGGCTGCCACCGGCACCACCGCGGACATCCATGAGCAGGACCTGGGCTATCTGGCCACCTGCCGGGAGATGGGCCGGGCCGCAGCGGAATTTTACGGCTGGACCGTCATCGACTGCGTCCGGGACGGGGCCATGCGCTCCATCGAGGATATCCACGAAGAGATCCGCGCCCATGTGGTGCGCTGTCTGGAGGAATGAATATGGTTTACATTTTGATCGGCACGGGCTTTGAGGAGATCGAAGCCCTGACCCCTGTGGATCTGCTGCGCCGGGCGGGCGTGGAGGTCCGGACGGTGGGTCTGAACGGCAGGACCGTTTACGGCAGCCACGCCATCGGCGTGGAGTGCGACATGGTCATCGGCGAGCTGGACGTGTCCGACGCCGAGATGATCGTCCTGCCCGGCGGACTGGGCGGCGTGGCCTCCATCCGGGGCTGCGGGATGGCCCTGGAGGCCGTGAAGGCCGTCTATGAGGCTGGAAAATACGTCGCCGCCATCTGCGCCGGTCCCACGGTGCTGGCGGACCTGGGCATCCTGTCCGGAAAGCGGGCCACCTGCTACCCCGGCCAGATCCCCAACATGCGCGACGCCGTGGTGGTGGAGAACGCCGCCTGCGTCACCGACGGAAAGATCATCACCGGCACCTCTGCCGGTACCGCCGCGGCCTTTGCCCTGGCGCTGATCGAGGCCCTGCGGGGTGCGGATGCAGCCCGGGCCATCGCGGATCAGATCGTGATCCGCTGATCCCGAAAGGAGGATATTATGGACGAAAATATGAAGAATGAACAGCCGGAGGAGTTCATGGATCAGGACTTCCGGGATACCTTCGGTGACGGTGAGGAACTGAAGAAGGTGTTCGAAGACGAGCCTGTGGTCCAGCCCCCGTCGACGCCTGATGAGACGGCACCGGAACCGACAGCGGATCCGGAAGCAGGAACCGCAGCGGAACCGGAAGCAGATCCGGAAGCAGATCCGGAAGCGGAACCGGAAGCGGAACCGGAAGCAGATCCGGCAGCGGAAACTGCATCGGATCCGGGAACAGAGGGCCCCGCACAGCCGAAGGAAGAAAAGCCCGGCAAGAAGGGGCGTCCCGCACGGAAGAAGGACTACGGCCTGTTCGGTATCCCTCATATATTGGCCACGGTTGTTTGGCTGGCCATCATCGTCTGGGTGGGTGCCAGCCTGGGCCGGGTCCTGTGGGTCTGCGCCACGGACGTGCTGGCCTTCGGACGGGAGGAGCAGATCGTCTCCGTCACCATTGAGGAGACGGACACTCTGGACGACGTCGCCCACAAGCTCCAGGATGCCGGTCTGATCCGCTATCCCGAGCTGTTCAAGGCCTACGGCACCCTGACCGACGCCCGTGAGGATATCTCCGCTGGTACTTTCAATCTGAACACCATCTATGACTATATGGCTCTGGTCAACCACATGAGTTCCCACTCCAGCTCCCGGGAGGTCATCAAGGTCACCATCCCCGAGGGCTACAACTGCGAGCAGATGTTCAAGCTCCTGGAGGACAAGGGCGTGTGCAAGGCCGAGTATCTGCATGAGTACGCTGCCACCGGCGAGCTGGACGACTACTGGTTTCTGGAGGGCGTCGAGCGGGGCACTCCCAACTGCCTGGAGGGCTTCCTGTTCCCGGATACCTATCAGTTCTACCTGGGCGACTCCGCCGCCAACGTGCTGGAGAAGCTGCTCGACGGCTTTGACTACCGCTTCTCCGAGGACCATCGGGCCGCTGTCGACACGCTGAATGTGAAGCTGGGCGCCATGATGAAGGAGAACGGCTACGACGATGCCTATATCGAAAGCCAGAAGTTCACGGTCCGCGAGGTCATGATCGTGGCCTCCCTGATCGAGGAGGAGACGGCCAATTCCGACGAGAGCTACAAGATCGCCTCCGTCATCTACAACCGTCTGACCAACCAGAAGGATTACCCCTATCTGAACATCGACGCCACGCTGATGTACGTTCTGGGCCACAAGGACGCCCTGACCAGCGAGGATCTGGCCTACGACAGCCCCTACAACACCAACATCAACAAGGGCCTGATCCCCACGCCCATCACCAATCCCGGCCTGAACTCCATCAACGCCGCCCTGAATCCCGACAACACCGATTACCACTACTATGTGCTGGACACCAAGTCCGAGGAACGGGAACACCACTTCTCCGAGACGTACGATGAGCATGTGAACTTCATCAACAGTCTCAAGGAGGGCTAATGGCAAAGCTGGAACTACTGAGCCCTGCGGGGGATATGGAGCGGCTTCAGATGGCGGTGCTGTACGGCGCGGACGCCGTATATCTGGCCGGGACCAGCTTCGGCATGCGCTCCTTCGCCGGAAATTTTGACGACGAGGAGCTGCCCCGGGCGGTGCAGTTCGCCCATGAGAACGGCGTGAAGGTCCACGTTACAGTCAACACCATGCCCCGAAACGACGAGGTCGTGCATCTGCCTGCCCATCTGGAAAAGCTCCAGGCGGCGGGGGTGGACGCTTTGATCCTGGCGGATCTGGGTGCCTTCACCCTGGCGGGCAAATACGCCCCCAAATGCGAGCGCCACATCTCCACCCAGCAGTCCATCGCCAATTATGAGTGCGCCCAGGCCTGGTTCGATCTGGGAGCCAAACGGGTGGTGCTGGCCAGAGAATGCAGCCTGCCCGAAATCGCGGAGATCCGGAAAAAGACCGATCCCGCCCTGGAAATTGAGACATTCGGCCACGGCGCCATGTGTGTCAGCTACTCCGGCCGCTGCCTGCTGTCGAACTATATGACCGGACGGGACTCCAACCGGGGCGCCTGCGCCCAGCCCTGCCGGTACCAGTACGCCCTGATGGAGGAAAAGCGCCCCGGCGAGTATTTCCCCGTCTTCGAGGACGGCAAGGGCACCTACATCCTCAATTCCAGGGATATGTGTATGATCGACCATCTGCAGGACCTGATGGACGCGGGCGTGGACTGCATCAAGATCGAGGGCCGGGCCAAATCCGCCTACTACGCCGCCATCGTCACCGGAGCCTACCGGCACGTGATCGACGATCTGTGCACCGGACGGCCCGTGGACCCGGTCTGGCGCAACGAGGTGGACCATGTTTCCCACCGGATCTACTCCACCGGCTTCTACTACGGCTACCCCGGCCAGTACACCGAGAATTCCCGGTACATTCGGGAATGGCAGATCTGCGCCATGGTCGAAAGCTGCGACGAAAACGGCCTGGCCGTCTGCTCCCTGCGGAACAAATTCAAGCGGGGAGACGAGCTGGAGCTTGTCGGTCCCGACACCCGGCCCTTCGCCTTCACCGCGGGGGACATGTGGGACGAGGAGGGCAGCGAGCTGACCGAGCCGAGAAAGCCCGAGATGAGATTCACCATGCAGCTAAACAAACCTGTCCCCGCAAAATCCGTCATCAGACGGGCAGTCGACCTGTCTGCAAAGTGAATGAAAGCCCGCCGGAATTTCCGGCGGGCTTTTGCATACACTACCATCGGGTGATGATATGAAACGCAACTGGAAAACATATCTCTTTTGGATCGCACTGGCAGAGGGCGTGGGGGCCCTGGCGGGGTGGCTGACCCGGAATGGCACGGCCTTCTATAAGGAATTTGTGGAGAAGCCCGCCCTGGCACCGCCGGCCATCGTGTTTCCCATCGTGTGGGGTATCCTGTACGCCCTGATGGGCATCGGGGCCGCCCGGGTGAGCCTGACGCCGCCCTCGAAGGAACGATCGTTGGGGCTGAACCTGCTCGTTGTGCAGCTGATCGTGAATTTCTTCTGGAGTCTGATCTTCTTCAACCTCCGGGCCTACGGCTTTGCGCTCCTCTGGCTTGGGCTTCTGTGGGTGCTGATCGTGTGGATGATCGGGGCCTTCCGGCAGACGGAGAGTTGGGCAGCTTGGCTCCAGATCCCCTATCTGCTCTGGGTCACCTTTGCGGCGTATCTCAACTGGGGCGTGTGGGTATTGAATTGATGTGTTTGTAGGGAACGGCCTGTGTGCCGTTCCCTATGAAACATGCATTGACAGCAGAAAAGCTCCCGCCTCGGCGGGAGCTTCTGTTCGTTGTTACAGCTCTTCAGCCACAGCCAGCATCAGGATGCCGACGATGACCACGGCGATAAAGGCGTAGGTCTTCCAGCTGAGCTTCTCCTTCAGGAAGATCCGGGAAAGCACCAGGGAAACCACGCACACGGAGGACAGGATGGGGGCTGCCACCGCATCCACACCGCCCAGGGCGTAGACGTAGGTGAACTGACCGGCAGTCTCAAAGACGGCAGCCAGGATCTTGTACGAATGCTGCTTCACGGGGCCGAACTTGACCTTCTTGGCCTTCATGAAGATAAACAGGCCCAGAGCGAACAGGGCGAAGGTCAGCTCGTAGCTGGTGTTGGCCACGGCCTCGATGGTCTCCTCGGTGACATCGATCAGGGGCGTGGCGGAGATGTCCTCCACCAGGAAGAAGGCGTCGTCCAGGAAGGTGCCGAAGGCGTCCAGCAGGGCGTACAGGAAGGGCATGATGAAGGCCACCACAGCCAGCTTCTTGCCGTACTTCTTCTTTCTGGGGGTCTCGCCCGCGTTCTCCATATAGCTGACGCCCACAACGCCGACGGTGATGACGGCCACGGCGATCCAGGTCAGAGCGGAGAACTCATCGCCCATGATCACGGCAAACAGAACGACGCAGATCACACCGGCGGTGTTCTCGATGGGGTCGGAGATGGACTCCTCCAAAAAGCGCATGCCGAAATAGGAGAAGGCCATGGAGATGATGTAGAAGGCGGAGACGGGCAGGTAGGCCAGCAGGTTCATGGGGTTGTAGCCGATGTCCTGGGTCAGCAGGGTGAAAACGGCATGGGCGCCCATGATGACGCCTACCCAGACGCAGATCTTCAGGTGGGAGTATTTCTCATCGGGGCGTGCGCCCTTCTTGTAGAACAGCTCCGCGGTGCCCCACAGCAGGGCAGTGGCGATGGAAAAGAATAACCAATTCATGTTGCATTACCTCTTTTGCTTGATTTAATAGGATATAAGTTAGTAGTTAGGAATTAGGAGTTAGGAATGGTCCCACTCCTAACTCGTAACTCCTAATTCCTAATTACAACGTAACAAGACCTGCGTTGACCATCTCCTGCAGGCTCATCAGGATGCCCAGCTTTGCATGGTACCAGGTCAGGCCGCCCTGGAAATAGACGGCGTAGGGGGGACGGATGGGGCCGTCAGCGGACAGCTCCATGGTGCTGCCCTGGACGAAGGCACCGGCGGCCATGATGACCTGGCTGTCGTAGCCGGGCATATCGCCGGGGATGGGGGTGGCGAAGGAGTCCACGGGAGCGGCGGCCTGGATGCCCTTGCAGAAGGCGATCATGCCCTTCTCGCTGCCCAGCTCCACGGCCTGGATGATGTCGTGGCGGCTCTCGGCGGCGTTGGGGACGCACTTGAAGCCCAGGGGCTCATAGAGATTGGCGGCGAAGATGGCACCCTTCTCCGCGCTGGCGGTGACGGTGGGGGAGAGGAAGAAGCCCTGGTACAGCTGGCCCATCAGGCCGAAGTTGGCTCCAACCTCCTGGCCCAGGCCGGGAGCGCTGAGCCGGTAGGCGCAGCGGTCGATGCACTTGCGGGTGCCGGCGATATAGCCGCCGGAGGAGGCCAGACCGCCGCCGGGATTCTTGATCAAACTGCCGACGATCATGTCCGCGCCCACATCGGAGGGCTCGATGGTCTCGACGAATTCGCCGTAGCAGTTGTCCACCATGATGATCACGTCGGGCTTGATGCTCTTGCAGAAGGCGATCAGCTCGCCGATCTGGGAAACGGAGAAGGTGGGGCGGGTGGCGTAGCCCTTGGAGCGCTGGATGGTGATCATCTTGGTGCGCTCGTTAATGGCCTTTCGGATGCCCTCGTAGTCGAAGGTGCCGTCCGGCAGCAGGTCCACCTGGTTGTAGCTGACGCCGTACTCGGCCAGGGAGCAGGGGGAGGGGCGGATGCCGATGACCTCCTGCAAGGTGTCGTAGGGCAGGCCGCAGGGGGAGAGCAGCTCGTCGCCGGGGAGCAGATTGGCGCTCAGGGCCACGGTCAGGGCATGGGTGCCGCAGGTGATGTGGGGCCGGACCAGGGCAGCCTCGGTGTGGAAGACGTCGGCGTAGACCTGCTCGAGCTTGTCGCGGCCCTCGTCGTTGTAGCCGTAGCCAGTGGAGGCAGCGAAGCAGGTGGCGCTGACCCGGTTCTTCCGGAAGGCGGCCAGGACCTTGGCCTGGTTGTACTCGGCCACCTGATCGATGGCATCAAAGCGCTCCCGCAGGTGCGCAAGGGTCTTCTCGCCATAGGCGTAGACCGCGGGGGAAATACCCATCTGGGCATAGAGTTCATTCAGTTCCTTCATATTCAATCCTCATTTTCAACGGTTTGGAAGATCTGGGCTGCCAGATCGTTCAGTGTCTCGGGCTTGGTCACGATCAGACCAGTCTCATGCTTGCCCAGGATCAGCAGGGTGTCACCGGGCTGGATGCCGAAGAATTCCCGGGCCTCCTTGGGGATCACGATCTGCCCCCGGTCGCCGACCTTTGCGGTGCCGAAGACCCGCTGCTGTCTGCCCTTGCCGAGGATGTGTTTGCCTCCGGGCATACGATCACCTCTTTCATACTTTTCATACTTTTCACACCCGCATAGGATAGCAAACTCCGCCCTGATTGTCAAGGCGGAGTCAGCGATTTTGGCGAAAACGGAGGATGCTCCGGGGATGGATCCGGGGGAATCCGGCATTTTGACAGGGGAGGGGTCAGATGAATTCGATCTTTCCGCTCAGACCCAGGGTCCGGGGTGTGGGGACCGTGTCGAACTGGATGATGTAGCCCTCCCGGTCCCGGGGAACGCCGATGACGGTGCCGGAGCCGAAGACCGGATGCCGCACCCGCTTGCCCACGCAGTCGGGCTTCTTTTCGGTCCGCTTTTCCATGGATTCCGTGCGGCTGATCTGATGGATGGCCTCGTCCACGAGGGCCGGGTCCAGCTCCACCACATACTCGAGGTTCTCCCGCTCGGCGTTGAACAGGAACCGGCTGGGGCACCGGGCGGTGCCGTCGTAGTTGTTCCCGGCGGCGTCGGAGAGGAAAAGCCGGTCCTTGGCCCGTGTGAAGGCCACATAGGCCAGCCGCCGCTCCTCCTCTAATCTTTCCCGGGTGTCGGCCCGCTTGCCGGGGAAGATGCCCTCAGACAATCCGCAGAGGAACACCACCGGGAATTCCATGCCCTTGGCGGCGTGGATGGTCATGAGCTTGACGGCGTCGGCCCGGGCGGTCTGGTCCATGTTGGTGAACAGGGCCGCGTGGTCCAGGTAATTGCCGAGAGTCACTTCCTCGCCGGCCTTGCGCTCAAAGTCGAAGATGGCCTGCTTCAATTCTGCCAGGTTGTCCAGACGGTCCTCCTCGCCGGAGGAGCGGAGCATGGCTTCGTAGCCGCTCTCGGCCAGGACGGCGGAAAGCAGGTCCGTCAGCTCCATCTGGTCAAAAATGGCCCGGTATTTTTCGATCATGCGGACGTATTCCATGGCCTTCGACCGCTTGATCAGGTCTGTTTCGAGGTTTTCCTTCAGGGCGTCATAGAGGCTGCACCGGCTTTCGGCGGCATAGGCCTTCAGGGCTGCCAGACGGGTCCGGCCCACGCCCCGGCGGGGCTCATTGACGGTGCGCAGGAAGGAAACATCGTCCCCGGCGTAGATCATCCGCAAATAGCAGATGATGTCCTTGATCTCCTTGCGCTTGTAGAATTCCACGCCGGAGTAGAGGACATAGGGGATCTTGTTTTTGATCAGGGATTCCTCCACAGCACGGCTGACGTAGTGGGCCCGGTAGAGGACGCCCATCTGACTGTAGCTCCGGCCGCCCTCGGCCATGGCCCGGATCTGGGCGGTGATCCAGTCGGCTTCGAGCTGGTTGTTTTTGGCGTGGAAGTACAGGGGCTTTTTTGCGTCCGGACGGACGGCGGAAAGGCGTTTGTCCAGCCGATCCCGGTTTTTCTCGATCAGAGCGTTGCTGGCCGCCAGGATCTGGGGCACCGAGCGGTAGTTGGTATTCAGATAGATGGTCTTGGCCCCCGGGTGGCGGCTTTCGAATTCCAGGATGAATTTCACGTCGGCCCCGCGCCAGGAATAGATGGTCTGATCCGGGTCGCCGACCACAAAGAGGTTGCCGTGGTAGCCCGACAGGATGTCGGCCAGGGAATACTGATCCTTGTCGATGTCCTGGAATTCGTCCACCATGATGTACTCCAGCCGCTCCTGCCACTTGCGGCGGGTATACTCGTCCCGCTCCAGGATGTAGAGGGTGAAGTACACCAGATCGTCAAAATCCAGGCCGTAGCACTTGCGCTGCTCGTAGAAGTAGCGGTACATGACCTTGTCCTTGAGGGTGTTGGCGGAGGCGGTCAGATCCTCCAGGTGGCGGACATTCATGTCGATGAGGGTCTTCACATACCCCCGTCCGCCCTTGCGCCAGCCGATGTAGTCGATGGCGTCCTGGATGGTCAGATCCCGGCTGGTCAGGCCCAGATCCTCGAAGACGGTGCGCAGGATGGACGCCTTGTCCTCCTCGTCGAGGACGATGAAGGTGGACGGGTACTGGATCACATGGCAGTCCTCCTTCAAAAGCCGGACGCAGAAGCCGTGGAAGGTGGTGATCATACCCAGATCCCCGTCGGGAAGCTGCCGACGGATGCGCTTTTTCATCTCCAGGGCCGCCTTGTTCGTAAAGGTGACGCAGAGGATATTCGCCGTGGAGATGCCCAGCTCCTCCACCAGATACAGATACCGGCTGGTCAGGGTCTTGGTCTTGCCGCTGCCGGCTCCGGCGATGACCCGGATGTAGCCCTCGGTTTCCGTAGCTGCCGAGAGCTGCTCCTGATTCAGCTCCTTCAGATAAGATTCCATCAAACTTCCCTCTTTTCTATGGACAATTTCCCGTTTCTGCAATATAATAGCAAAGTAACGGGATTACGATATCGAACATACTTTTGTTTATTATAGTGTATCCATGAGAAAAAAGCAATAGGCAATCGCGATGAACTGCGATGGGACCCCCTTCTCCCCGGGGATCGCATGATTGCCGGAAGCGCCTGTAGGGTGGGGTCATGACCCCACCGACGCATGATCTTTTTTATGGGTTTTGTTGGTTGCTGAAATCTACCCGTTTCGAACCATGCTTCATGGGCAGTGATCCAACCTGGTCGGCGGGGGCATGCCCCCGCCCTACAATAAAGATTTTATCATGATTTGAAAGGAGCAACTAATTTGAGTCTTTGGAAAATCTACCGCGTCTTCGCCGAGATGGGCGCGGTGTGCTTCGGCGGCGGCTATGCCATGCTGAGTCTCGTCCAGCGGGTCGTGGTGGAGGAGCATGGCTGGGCCACGGAGGAGGAGCTGATGGACTACTACGCCATCGGCCAGTGTACCCCCGGCGTCATTGCCGTCAACGTCTCCACCTTCATCGGCCACAAGCTCCGGGGAGTGCCGGGCGCCATCGTGGCTTCCCTGGGCTTCATCACCCCGTCGATCCTGATCATCACCCTGATCGCCGCCTTCCTCGAGAGCTTTGCCAGCAATACTTACGTGGCCCACGCCCTGGCGGGCATCCGGGTCTGCGTGTGCGTGCTGATCCTCAACTCCGTCCTGGCCCTGGGCAAGAAGGCCATCAAAAATCCCCTGTCCTGGGTGATCTTCCTGGTCAGCGCCTTCCTGGCAGCCTTTACCCAGGTGCCAACCGTGGCCATCATCCTGGGCGCGGGCGTCGTGGGCTACGGCCTGTTTCTGAAAGGAGCGGTGAAGAAATGATGACCCTCCTGCGACTGATCTATGAATTCTTCAAGACCGGCCTGTTCGCCGTGGGCGGCGGTCTGGCGACCCTGCCCTTCCTGTATGAGATGGGCGAGAAGACCGGCTGGTTCACCGCCCAGGATGTGCTGAATCTGCTGGCGGTGTCCGAATCCACCCCAGGCCCCATCGGCATCAATATGTCCACCTATGTGGGCTTCCTCACCTCCGGAGTCCCCGGCGCGGTCCTTGCCAGTCTGGCCCTGACGGCCCCCTGTGTCATCGTCATCCTGCTGGTCATCCGGGTCCTGGACAAGTTCAAGGGCAGCCCCCTGGTGGATGCCATCTTCAAGGCCCTGCGCCCGGCCTCCATCGGCATGATCACCGCGGCTCTGATCGGCGTGGTGAAGGAGAGCCTGCTGATCCTCCCGAATTTCGCCGGACTGAATACCCTTCTCTCCGTGTTCAACTGGAAGGGCATCGCGCTGGCCGTGGTCCTGTGGTTCGTCATGAAAAAGTGGAAGACCCACCCCATCGCCTACATCGCCATCGCCGCCGCGGCGGGCGTGCTGTTCTCCTTCTGAATAACCGCGAAAAATCCCCCTCTGCTCATTTTGCAGAGGGGGAATTTTGTCAGATCATACTGTGACGCAGGCGGATCTTGTAGCCCAGCAGGGGCTTGGGGTCGTAGCTCTCGTCGTTGAGGGCGTGGATGAATTCCCGGCAGCAGGCCCGGCCCAGCTCGGCTGCATCGAAGTACAGGGCGCTGACGGGGGGGACGGCGGTCTTCATCTGGTCGGTATCAGAGAAGGAGGCCACCTGGGCGTCGCCGGGGATGGTCAGGCCGTTGTCCTTCAGCACCGTCATGGTGCGCACGCACACATCCTCGTCCATGCACACAAAGCGGCGGATGCCCTGGGCCAGCAGATCCTCCACGGCCTCGCGGCAGCCCTCCAGATCGTTGATGCCCATGCGGATGGGGGTCTGGTCCAGGGGGATCACCAGCTCCTGGCAGGCCTTGCGGAAGCCACTGAGGCGGCTCTGGTTGACGATGTAGCCCAGATCGTTGCCCAGAAGGGCGGTGGGCTGGGTGCGGGAGGCCATAACGGCCTTGGAGAAGGCATAGCAGCCGCCCGGCTGGTCGTGGTCCGCTTCCACGATGGCCTTGCCCGCGTACTTGACGGGCAGGGTACCAAGGGTTGCAAAGGGGATGTCCCGCTTGATCAGCATTTCGACAACAGGATCGTCCTCCAGCGTACGGCTCAGGATGACGCCGTCGACCTTGCGGTAGTCCAGGGTGCGGACCAGGGAGGAGTAGTCGGTGATGGCCTCCAGACAGATCATCACATTGTAGCCCATCAGGAAGGCCTCGTCCACGATGGCGCTCATGGTCTGGCGGATAAACGGGACATCCAGCTTGATGAAGTCCCGGGGCAGCACCAGGGCCAGGTTGTAGGTCCGGTTTTCGGCCAGACTCTTGGCGGAGGCGTTGGGTTTGTAGTTGTGTTCTTCGATGTAGGCCTGGACCCGCTCCCGGGTGGCAGCGGAGATCCGGCCCTTGCCCGAGATGGCCCGGGACACGGTGGTCTTGGAAACGCCCAGCTCGCGGGCGATATCATCAATGGTGATGCTCGGTTTGATCGTCATGTATTTCCCTCATATGTTGACGTTTTGTGTAGAAAAAATTGGATAACCTGTGCGCAAATGCGCAACGTTATTCTAACAGACGGACAATTCTGTGTCAAACGGATTGTACACCAAAAACGCAGACGAATTAACCAAAAACAACTAAAAATGGTAAAAAATTATTGGAAACGATTCCAAATCGAACTTTTTATATTGGAATCGTTTCCAAACTGATGGAAGAAAATGACAGAAACAAGTTGCGCAACAGGAAAAAGTGTGTCCTTCCAGGGAAGATACTTGCGAAATCCTGCCGTTCATGATACAATTTTTCCACCTGAATGAGGAGGAAAAAACATGAGCAGAGCAGACGAGCTTTACCGGGCCACATGCCTGGATATCCTGGAAAACGGCGTTTATGACACGGAGCTTCAGGTGCGCCCGAAGTGGTCCGACGGCACCCCCGCCCACACCGTCAAAAAATTCGGCGTGGTGAACCGGTATGATCTGAAAGAGGAATTTCCCATCATGACCCTGCGCAGGACCTACTGGAAATCCGCCATCGACGAGATCCTGTGGATCTGGCAGAAGAAGTCCAACCGCATCGCCGAGCTGGGCAGCCATGTCTGGGACGAGTGGGCCGGCCCCGACGGTACCATCGGAAAGGCCTACGGCTATCAGCTGGGCGTCAAGCACCGCTACCCCGAGGGCGAATTCGACCAGGTGGACCGGGTGCTGTACGATCTGAAGCACAACCCCGCCTCCCGCCGGATCATGACCAACATCTACAATCATGCGGACCTGAACGAGATGAATCTGGCCCCCTGCGCCTATTCCATGACCTTCAATGTCACCGGCAACACCCTGAACGCCATCCTGAACCAGCGCAGCCAGGATATGCTCACCGCCAACAACTGGAATGTCTGCCAGTATGCGGCCCTGGTCCATATGATCGCCCAGGTCAGCGGCCTGCAGGCCGGGGAGCTGGTCCATGTCATCGCCGACTGCCACATCTATGACCGCCATGTGGAGCTGGTCAAGCGGATGCTGGACAACCCCATGTACGATGCGCCCAAATTCGAGATCGACCCCGCCGTCACCGATTTCTACGCCTTCACCAAGGACAGCTTCAAAATGGTGGACTATCAGTGGAACAAATTCGATTTCGAGATCCCCATCGCGATTTGAGGTAGAGCTATGGATTTGATCGTTGCAGTATATGACGACTGGGGCATCGGGGCCGATGGAGATCAGCCCGTCGCCCTGACGGCCGACCGGAAATTCTTCCGGAAGACCACCGCCGGGTCCACCGTCATCGTGGGCCGGAAGACCGTGGGCTCCTTCCCGGGCCAGCAGCCCCTGCCCAAGCGCAGAAATATCCTGCTGACCCGGCAGGACATCGCCGTTCCCGGCTTTGAGATCGCCCATTCTCCCGCGGAGGCCCTGGAGCTTTGCGGAGATGACGAGCGGGTCTTCGTCATCGGCGGCGGAAGCATCTACCGCCAGATGCTTCCGATGTGTGACCGGGCCTACATCACCAAGGTCCACTGCACTCCCGCGTCGGATACCTTCTTCCCGGATCTGGACGAAAGTCCGGAGTGGAAGCTGACGGAGCTTCTGGAGTCCGGCGAGGAGGACGGCGTCGCCTA
>JAFQSI010000119.1 GCA_017409645.1 Oscillospiraceae bacterium
CCAGGATCAGGATGCTCTCGGACGGAGCCGCAGCAGCGGGGGTTTTGCAGCATTGCGGCGGCAGCTCATCGAGCAGCAGCATATCCGCGGACACATGCAGCTCGGCGCACAGTGCCAGAAGCTTCTCCATCTCCGGGTAGGACTGGCCCTGCTCCCATTTCCCCACCGCCTGGCGGCTGACCTCCAGCCGCTCTGCCAGCTCCTCCTGGGACAGGCCGCAGGTCCGGCGGGCATCTTTCAAACGTTCTGCAAATGACATGATGATTCCTCCTTTGCTGGAATTGTACCCTAATGATATCAAAGGGGGAAGGGCCGGTCCACCAACCGGATATCGCTTTTGGCAACCTGAGGTTGCATCAGGCCATTTTGTCCCGGATGACCGTCAAAATCTCGTGTGCAGCCGCGTCCTTGCTCATCAGCTCCAGCTCTTTTTCACCGTCGGCGGTGATGAGGGTGATGATGTTGGTGTCCACGCCGAAGCCGGCTCCGGCGGTCCGGAGGGAGTTGGCGCAGATCATGTCGGCGTTCTTGCCGGTGAGCTTCTTCCGGGAGTTTTCAATGACGTTGTCCGTCTCCATGGAGAAGCCGCAGAGGAACTGGCCCGCGGGCTTGTTTGCGCCGAGATATTTCAGGATGTCCTGGGTGCGCTTCAGGTCGATGGACAGCTCGCCGTCCTTTTTCTTCATCTTGGAGTCGGCCACCGTCGCGGGGGTATAGTCACTGACGGCGGCGGCCTTGATGATGATGTCCATGTCGGGGGCCCGGCTGGTGACGGCGTCGAACATATCCTGGGCGGACTTGACGGGCACGACCTCCACGAACATGGGGGGCTTGGCCTCCATGTGGGCGGCGACGAGGGTCACTTCTGCGCCCCGGAGCATGGCGGCCTTCGCCAGGGCCACGCCCATCTTGCCGGAGGAGTGGTTGGTGATGAAGCGGACCGGGTCGATGGACTCCCGGGTGGCGCCCGCAGTGATCAGGATATTCTTTCCGGTCAGGTCCTTGTCGAAGGCGACCTCCTTCAGGATGTATTGCAGCAGCGTCTCCGGCTCCGGCATCTTGCCCGCGCCGGTGTCGCCGCAGGCCAGGTATCCGTGGGCGGGCTGGATGACCTCGTAGCCGAAGCGCTGAAGCTTATGGAGGTTGTCCTGTACGATGGGGTTTTCAAACATCTGGGTATTCATGGCGGGGGAGACGATCTTGTGGCACTTGCAGGCCATGACCGTGGTGGTCAGCATATCGTCCGCCAGTCCGTTGGCGACCTTGCCGATGACATTGGCGCTGGCCGGGGCGATCAGCACCACGTCAGCCCGCTTGGCCAGGGCCACATGCTCCACACTGAACTGGAAATTCCGGTCAAAGGTGTCTACCAGACATTTGTTGCCGGTGAGCGTTTCGAAGGTGATGGGGTTGATGAAATTGGTGGCGTTTTGGGTCATCAGCACCTGCACATCCGCATGGAGCTTTTTGAGCATGGAGGCCAGAGAGGCGATCTTGTAGGCGGCGATGGACCCGGTGACGGCCAGGACGATGGTCTTATTTTTCAGCATATTTCTGCTCCTTTGCATGGGGGAGTTCGTTGATAGTTGACAGTGTACAGCGGATTGTGATCCTTATGGTATTGTAACATATACAAAAAGAAAAAGATATATGGATTTTTTCTCAGATTGTGCTACAATGGAAATGCATTGTATCTCCGTTCATCGGGGAACGACAGCAAGGAGGAATAACTATGAAAACCGGCAATGACGCCCGGCGCATCACGCTGCTGGGTTTATTGAGCGCAATTTTGATGGTCCTGAGCATGACGCCCCTGGGATATCTGAACATCGGCCCCCTGGCCATCAGCTTCAACATGATCCCCGTAGCCG
>JAFQSI010000120.1 GCA_017409645.1 Oscillospiraceae bacterium
ACAAAAGGTCGCCCAGCAGGACGATTCGGTCAGGGCTTTCCTGTTCGATCAGCTCGCACAGCCTGCCGCACCAGTAGGCGGAGCCGTGGATATCGGATGCAATTACAAGTTTCATTGAATCACCTCGGGTTTGTGATTGGAGAGTGGAGATTGGAGAGTTGAGATATCCTTGATCTCCACTCTTCACTCTTCAATCTCCAATCTTTTTCAAATATTCTTCCGCGTCGAAAAGCTTCAGCTTCTCGTCCTTCCTTAAATACAGCGGGTGATGGGGGTGGCCCTTCTTACTGATGGGACCGGCGCAGAACCACCGGGCGTCATACTCCCGGCTGATGGAGAGCATATCGGCCACACATTCGGGCAGATATTTGCGCTTTTCGATGATGGCGCCCCAGGCGGCCCAGACCGCGGGCTTCTCCGAAATGGAGAGCAGATAGCGGAAGGCCTTCATGTTCTCCGCATGGAGCCGCAGATTGCAGCTGCGCTCCATGTCGTCGGGCCGGGTGGCCCGCTGGGCGTAGACGTTGAACATCAAAAAGGAGTCGAAGCCGTTGCCCGCGGCGATCCGCTGGACGGACTTCAATGTGTTGTCCAGGTCGTCGGGCTTGGCGGTGGAGGGGTTGATGCCCACGCAGATCAGGGGATTTTTCCCCCGGGTGCCCAGGATGTAACGGTATTCGGAGTAGAAATTCGGCGCATAGAGCCACTTTTCGGTGTCGTACTCGGTGCTGGATGCAGCGGAGCGGAGGGCCTCCTCAAAGGTCAGGACCTCGATCTCGGTGGTGTCGGCAGAGGGGATGTGCATGACTCACTCCTCCTCGATGGGGGGGAACCATCTCGACTGCGTCTCGTCGAACCACTCACATTCGTGGCTGTTCAGTCCCAGCTGGCGCATCCGGGCGTGGGCGGCCTTGTCCAGGAAGGTCATGGCACCCTCCATGGTGGACTGGACGGAGACGGCCTTGCCGTCGGTCATGTGCAGCTCCACCAGCAGGCTGCCGCCCTGGATCTCATAGAGCTTCTGTCCGGCGATGTCGGCGTAGCGGTAGGTGGTGCCCCGGTTGCCGTAGGGCACATACAGGAAGCTATCGTCGTCATAGAAAACGCCGTGGGTCAGGTAATAGATGCCCAGCACCGCGCCGCCGGGGGCCACCAGAAGGCCGCCGATCAGCAGCACCAGGCTTTTTTCGGAAAAATAGGACACGACGCCCAGCACGCCCAGGATCATCAGGGCCAGGGACAAAACGCCGTAATACTTCTTCAGCCGGACGGCAGTGCCGGAGCGGTGCTGCTCCCGGCTGCGGAAGAGCTTGGTCAGGCCCTTGTCGATGGCGAACATGGCGGCAAAGGTCAGAAGGGCCACAAGGATGTACTGCATATCATTCCTCCTCAGGGTCAGCCCAGAGGACCAGGTCCACGGGGATGTCGAATTCCTCAGTTTCCAGGTGGTCGACCATCTGGAAGCCGTAGCACAGGGCCAGGGTGGGATGGTTGGTCTCCTCGGCCAGGAACCGGTCATAGAAGCCGCCGCCGTAGCCGATCCGGTGTCCCGCCGGGTCGAAGGCCAGGCCCGGCATCAGCACCAGGGCGGTCTTATCATCAGCCACGGGGGAGTCTGCGATAGGCTCTGGGATGTTGGCATAGCCCGGAGCCACCTCGGCGACAAAATCGTTTATGTAAATAAAACGCATCTCCTCGCCGTAGCACTTGGGCACAGCCACGCGCTTGCCGTCGCGGATGGCCTGCTCCAGCATGGGCACCGTGCGGACCTCCTGGTTGTAGGGCAGGTAGCCGTAGATGGTCTTCGCATCCCGGTACAGCTCGCAGGCGCGGAATTTTTCCCCCAGCCGGGCGCTGGCGGAGACGATCTGCGCCTCGGTCATGGCCCGCTTTTGGGCCCGGATGTGGGCGCGCATTTCTTTTTTATTCATGAGCTTCCTCCTCCACAGGACGGAACATCTTAAACCACAGCAGGATCGCCGCCTGGCCCAGCAGGCCCATGGGCAGGATCTTCCACACATTGACCTTACCCACCACCAGCAGAAGCAGGTAGATGGTCAGCAAAAAGCCCCACATGATGATGGAGATCAGGATGCGGTTCCAGCCATAGAGCTTCCAGGCCGAGCGCAGGGACAGCAGCACGATGGCATTGACGGGCACGGCCACCACGAACAGCAGCCACAGATTCTTCACGCCGAAGGCGTCCAGGACCATGTACAGGAACAGCGCCACCACCCAGACCAGGATGGAGCTGAGCTTCTGGATGACGGTCTTGTCGGCGGTATAGCGCCGGGCCAGCTTTTTTACCGCGGGCTCCGGTGCGGGGACGGGTTCAGGCTCCGGCTCGGGCGCAGGCTCCGGCATCGGCTCCGGTTCGGGGATCTCCGGGGCACAGCCGGTCAGGGTGTTCAGGTCGGTGCCCAGCTGCTCCGCCAGATTCAGCAGGGTCAGCACATCGGGCAGGGATTCGGCCCGCTCCCATTTGGACACGGCCTTGTCGGAATAGTTGATCCGTTCGGCCAGCTCCGCCTGGGTCAGCCCCCGCTCCCGGCGCAGCCGGGCGATGTTGGAGCCCACACGGAGCTTCAGTTCTTCGTTGTTCATAGTTTCTCCCCTTTCGGGTCGTGATGATCGTTCCTGATATTATAGCATAAGAAAGCGGGAAATGCAATTGCCCCGGGGAAAGCAAAAAAACAGGCCGGTCCATCCGGACCGGCCTGGGGTATTTCGGATCAGGGCATTCCGCCGCCGAAGAAGGGGAAGAAGTAGTTGTACCAATCCTCATAGCTGCCGGAGGAGGGCATCTCGCCCTGGCCCTGGGGCTGCTCCAGCTCTGCGTTGGGATCCTGGGGCCGCTCATCGAAGGTGATGGTCAGCTCCAGCTCGGCGCCGGAGCGGAAGACGGTGATGGTGGTGGTGTCCCCGGCCTTGAACTTGCGCAGGGCGCTCTGGAGGGTGGAGTTGCCGTCCACGGGATGCTCGCCGACCTTGATGATGATATCCTTGGGCTGTATGCCGGCCTTTTCGGCGCAGGAGCCCTCGGTGACGCTGATCACGTAGGAGCCGATGGGCAGGGCGTACATATCGGCGGTGGAGGCGTCCATATCCCGGACGGTGACGCCCAGGTAGGCCTGGTTGGTCCGGTAGCCGTGGGCGATCAGATCGTCGCTCATGGCCATGACATCGGCGATGGGGATGGCGAAGCCGATGCCCTCGATGGAGGCACCGGAGCCGGTGGAGCCTGAATACTTGGCGGTGGTGATGCCGACCACCTCGCCCTTCATATTGAACAGGGGACCGCCGGAGTTGCCGGGGTTGATGGCGGCGTCGGTCTGCATCATGTTGATCAGGTTGCCGTCGGTGTTGATGGTCCGGTCCTTGGCGGAGATATAGCCCACGGTCAGCGACGAGGTCAGCTCGCCCAGGGGGTTGCCGATGGCCACGACCTGGTCGCCGACGATCAGATCATCGCTGGAGCCGATGGTCACGGGATCCAGGCCCGCGGCCTCGATCTTCAGGATGGACACGTCATTCATCTCGTCAAAGCCGATGAGCTTCGCCTCGTACTCGTCGCCCATGTAGGTCATGACGGTGAGCTTGTTTGCACCCTCGACCACATGGTAGTTCGAGAGGATATAGCCGTCGGCGCTGATGATGAAGCCGGTGCCGGAGGAGGCCGTCTCGGACACCTGGCCCCAGACGTTGGTGGTGGACTGGTTGGAGATGGCGACCACGGAGCCCACATTCATGGCGTAGACCTGGCTGGGGGACAGGCCCTCGGCGCTGGCCATGGGAGAGCCGGAGACGCTGACGCCGGTCTGGGCATGTTCCAGATCCCGGATCTGCTGCTGCAGAGCGTCGATCTGGGTGTCGACCTGGGTCTGGTGCCGGAGCAGCTGCTCCTCCCAGCGGTTGTTGACGATCCCCGCGGTGACGGCGCAGGAGCCGACGACCAGCGCAGCGGTCAGCACCGCCGCCAGGATCCGCTTTCCGGCCTTTCCGGACTTTTTGGGCTTGGGGGCGCGCTTTTTGGGAACGGTGTATTCCTCGGGCTGGGGGGTATAGGTCCGCTCATAGACGGGCTCGGGCTCCGGGGTGGGGTCCGGCTCCGTCCGGGCCTCGGGGGCGGGGGAGACGGAGAAAAATTCCTGCTGGCCCACACCGGCACCGTGCCAGGCGGTGTCCGCGGGGCTCTCGGGAACGGGAGTCTCGGAAACGGGGATATCAGGGGCGGGAGCCGGGTCGGCAGAGGGTTCCTCCGGGGGCAGGGACATCCCGGTGTCCTGGGGGATGGGGTCGAATTGACGGTCTTCGCTGAATTCCATGACGGGTCCTCCTTTGGGGGTCTGATGTTACGATTCCATCATATGGCGAAATTATAACGAAAATATGAAGACCTGTCAAACGAAGTTTGAACATTCCCGCCGGTTCGGCAAAAACCGGCGGCGGTATGGAATGGCCGCCGGAGCGGCCGGGGAAGTTACTTCTTCCGGAAGGACATGCAGTCGGTACACTGGTCCTGGGTGGGGTTGGCCTCGTGGGTGCCCACCATGATCCGGTCCAGGGAGCAGTAGTTGGCGTTCTGGGCGTGGTTGGCGCACTGCTTGACGGTACACTCGATGCACTTGTTGGCGTTCATAATGAATTACCTCCTTGAATTTGGTGCGAGGGTAGTATGCACAGGCTGGCCGGGTTTTATACCCGGAAGTGCTGAGTTCTGAGTGCTGAATGCTGAGTGATTTTGTCGATTGCTTTATTTGCGGGGATATGTTATCATATTTTGAGAAAAATTATCCTCTGGAGGAATTACAATATGATTATCGTTTCCCCTTCCATTTTGTCTGCGGATTTTGCCGATCTGAAGAATGAGCTGCTGGTCGTTAAGAATGCCGGGGCGCCCTGGGCTCATGTGGATGTGATGGACGGCCATTTTGTGCCCAACATCTCCATCGGCGTGCCCGTGGTGGCCTCCCTGCGCAAGGCCACGGACCTGTTCCTGGACGTCCATCTGATGATCGACACCCCCATCAAGTATGTGGACCAGTTCATCGCCTCCGGCGCGGACATGGTGGTCATCCACCTGGAGTCCGACACCCCCGAGATGATCCACAAGACCCTGGCCCGGATCCACGAACTCGGCTGCAAGGCGGGCCTGACCATCAAGCCCGGCACCCCCGTGGAGGAGATGGCTCCTTACCTGAATGAGATCGACATGGCCCTCGTGATGACCGTGGAGCCAGGCTTCGGCGGCCAGAGCTTCATGGCAGACATGATGCCCAAGGTCCGCTGGCTCCGGGAGCATACCTCCCCCGACTTCCTGATCCAGGTGGACGGCGGCGTGGACGCGAAGACCGCCCCCGTGTGCAAGGAAGCGGGCGCGAACGTGCTGGTTTCCGGCTCCGCCTTCTTCAAGGCCGCCGACAAGGCCGCCTTCGTGCAGCAGCTGATGGCTTGACAGAAATTACCATGGCCCTTTCACCAAAAAGGGCCATGTTTTTGTATAGAGAAAACCACTCGTTATACGAGTGGTTCAATGAAGCCTATGGCGATGAACAAGAAAAGCCTGCTACGTAACTGAGCGGTCTGCCAACTGCACAATTATACATAACAGGGATTCTTTACAATGGAAATAAATGACACTATAAATTATAACAGACAGTACAATCAAAAAACAAATACAATCTACAGTGGTATGCGATGTGAAATTGTCG
>JAFQSI010000121.1 GCA_017409645.1 Oscillospiraceae bacterium
GCTCAGGCTGCCGGTAAGGATCACATGTCCGGCATGAACTTCGTCGGCTACGATGCCTTCGCTGCCTACCAGGGCGCTGACGTTGACTACGCTGCTCTGAAGGAGACCAAGAAGGCTGAGGCTGAGGCTGCCGCCGCTGAGGCTGGCAATGAGTTCGACGCCGCTGCTTGGGAGGCCGCTTATGTCGAGCCCACCAAGGAGTTCGCCGGCATCCGCCTGCTGGACGACCTGACCTTCTCCGTCACCGTCGATCCCCAGTACCTGCCCTACTTCTACTCCATCGCTTACGGCTCCTTCTCCGCTCAGTACCTGCCCCTGTGGCTGGGCGAGTGCGACATCCTGGACGACGGCAACGGCGTCTACCTGTCCGACGAGTTCTACGCCAAGGACGGCGACTCCTACACCATGGCTGCCCACATCGAGGCTTCCGCCTGGGATAAGACCGACGCCTACCCCTACTCCGGTCCCTACTGTGTCGAGTCCTACAACGAGGCCGACAAGTCCGCTACCCTGGTCAAGAACCCTGAGTTCAAGGGCAACTACGAGGGCACCGTTCCTTCCATCGAGAAGGTCGTCTACAAGAAGATCGTCACCGACACTCAGATCGCTGACTTCACCTCCGGCAACCTGGACGTCATCTCCGGCATCACCGGCGGTAACGAGACCAACGAGGCCATCGCTCTGGCCGACGCTCCCGAGAACGCCGGCAAGTACGTCTACACCCACTACTCCCGCGCCGGCTACGGCAAGCTGGGCTTCCGCGGCGACTTCGGTCCCGTCCAGTTCGTCGAGGTCCGTCAGGCCATCGCTTACTGCATGGACCGCGCTACCTTCGCTAAGGACTTCACCGGCGGCTTCGGCGGCGTCGTTGACGGCCCCTACTACACCGGTTCCTGGATGTACAAGGCTGCTGTTGCTGACGGCATGATGCTGGATGCTTACGCCACCTCCGCTGACTCCGCCATCGCTGTCCTCGAGGCCGGCGGCTGGGTCTACAACGCCGAGGGCGGTGCTTACACCGAGGGCGTCCGTTACAAGAAGATCGCGGCTAGCGAGATTCAGGAGCAGGACAAGACCTTCCAGTCCAAGGACGGCGCCTACAAGACCGTCGAGGTCAACGGCGACTACTACATGCCTCTGGTTCTGAACTGGTACGGCACCTCCAACAACGAGTTCACCGATCTGCTGGTCACCGGCTTCATGGAGAACGAGAACATCAAGGCTGCCGGCTTCGTCGTGCAGAACACCATCGGCGAGTTCAACCCCATGCTGGATGAGCTGTACCAGGCCCCCATCTACGGCTTCTACTCCGGTACTCCTCTGTACACCTGCTTCAACTTTGCCACCGGCTTCACCTCCGCTGTGTATGACTACTCCTACAACTGGGAGATCGAGCCCACCATGTTCGACAACTACTCCATCTGCTACATCAAGGACCTGGCCGACGCTTACTGGCTGAAGTAATCGTCTCAGAACGTCTGACTACTGATGTGATTTGAGGACCCCACAGGGTCGGGGGCTTCGGCCCCCGCACCCTGTGGCGGTTTTCGTATCCGGGCTTTTGCGACTCGACTGCGTGGTTCACAAGCTTCTATATGTCATTGTGAACCAGTGCGCGGAAAGAAAAGAGAATATCCCTTGCGCACTTGTTCCCAATGATATACAGGGGCTGTGCGAGACAGTAACTCGACTGATAACCGTATTATCAATAATTGTCCGGCAGCGACCGGCCGGACGCTTCCCCCAGAAACCCGGCGGCGGAAGCCGCCAGAAACGAAACGAGGAATGACTTATGGCAAAATACATCGTAAAGAGAATCGCCTACATGCTGGTGGTTCTGCTGATCCTGTCGTTCATCATGTTCATGATCTACAATATGGTCCCCTCCAACCGTGCCTACACCGACGCCTTCAACGAGGTCAAGGGTCTGAGCAAGGTCCTGAGTCCGGACGAAGTGGACGCGAAATTTGAAGAACTCTATCTGCAGTACCAGCGCAAGTACGGCACCGACAACCCCAGCAAGGTCATCCAGTATGGACGCTGGATGGGCTTCCTGCCGCTGTATGACGGCAGCTTCAACGGTATCCTCCAGGGCAACTTCGGCTACTCCTACGACTACCAGAAGGACGTCGTGGAGGTCGTCCCCACTCCCATGTGGAACACCGTGAGGATCAACATCTGGGCCACCATCCTGGCTCTGGGCATCACCATCCCCCTGGGCATCGTCTGCGCCGTCAAGCGCGGCAGCGCCCTGGATCAGGGCGTGCAGGTCGCCACCGTTATCGGCTACTCCCTGCCCGGCTTCCTGATCTCCATCCTCTTCATCTGGATCTTCTGCTCCAAGCTGGGCTGGCTGCCTCCCTCGGGCATGAAGACCCCCGGCTCCAACTACACCGGCTGGAAGGCCTTCGTCGATGAGATGTACTACTTCACCCTGCCTCTGATCGTCATGACCTTCACCTCCCTGGGCGGCATGACCCGTTATGTCCGCGCCTCCATGATCGAGGCTCTGAGCCTGGACTGCATCAAGACCGCCCGGGCCAAGGGTCTGACCGAGAAGGTCGTCATCTACTCCCATGCCTGGCGCAACGCCCTGATCCCCATCGTGTCCCTGGTCATCGGCTGGTTCCTGGGCATCTTCGGCGGCTCCCTGGTCATCGAGTCCATGTTCGCCCTGAACGGCATGGGCAAGCTGATGATCGACGCCCTGCGCAATGCTGACTACGACCTGGTGCTGTTCATGCAGCTGTTCTACGTGGCCATGTCCCTGCTGGGCAACCTGATCGTTGACCTGGTCTACGGTCTGGTCGATCCCAGAGTCCGTGTCGACAAGTAACGAAAGGAGGACTTATACAATGAGTGAAAAGAAGAAGTCCTTCTTCAAGAAGGCAAACAAGAATGCCGCTCCCGAGAACCTGTCCGCTGAGGAGCGTGCCAAGGCTGCTGACGTCGAAGAGATCGTCAGCCCCATGCGGCAGATCGTCAACAATTTCCTGGAGCGGAAGCTGGCCGTGGGCGCACTGGTGCTGCTGATCGTCATGTTCATCACCATGTTCGTCGGCCCCCTGTTCATGCCCAAGTATTCCGACTCCTACACCGACGTCACCCAGCAGAACATCCCTCCCACGATGAGCCTGGCCAGCGTCCCCGGTGAGCTGAAGAACGACATCAAGATGATCGACGGCTACGGCTCCTTCACCGTGGGCCTGAGCAATGCCGGCAAGGTCTATGTCTGGGGCTCCACCAAGATCGGCACCACCGGTGTCGACGTGGCCGACATCCCCGATGACCTGCCCCAGGGCAACATCGCCATGGTTTCCGCCGGTATCGACCACGTTGTCGCCATCGACAACGACGGCAAGATCTGGTGCTGGGGCTACAAGAAGCTGGGCCAGTACGGCACCGAGGCTGAGGTCCTGGCTGCCGGCGGCGAGGTCAACCCCAACATCGCCTACTTCCCCCAGGAGCTGGCCGACAACGGCGTCGTCCTCTCCGAGGTCAAGAAGCTGACCTGCGGCTACCAGGCCTCCGCCATTCTGATGAATGACGGCACCCTGTACCTGTGGGGCAACAAGAACGGCTACAAGAACTTCGACCTGTTCCTGGCTGCCGGTGCCATGTACGACATGGACTTCACCCTGAACTACATTGTCGGCGTCAATGGCCGCCGCAATTCCATCTTCACCGGCTCCCGCGGCCTGTATGACGTGGTCCGTCCCAACGTGGGCGCCCAGAGCGTGAAGATCGCCTCCTACCTCGACGGCCGCACCATCGAGGAGGTCGTCACCACCAACAACTCCCTGGCGCTGATCCTGTCCGACGGCGACGTCTGCTTCGCCGGTGACTTCAGCTCCGACGCCATCAAGGCTCCCACCCTGGGTGCCGACGAGCATTACGTCGATGTGATCGGCGGTGCCATGCACTACACCGGTCTGACCAACAAGGGCAATGTCTACTCCTGGGGCAAGAACAACCTGGATCAGTGCGAGATGCCCGGCAAGACCACCGGCGTTTCCAAGATCTACGGCGGCTCCAACCAGAGCTACTCCGTGGACGAGAATGACGATCTGATCGAGTCCTGGGGCCTGAAGGGCTACCTGTTCGGCACCGATACCCGCGGTGCGGACATCTTCCAGAGAATCATCAACGGCGGTAAGATGACCATGACCATCGGCGCCATCGCCGTCATCATCTCCTCCATCATCGGCATCGTGGTCGGCTGTATCGCCGGTTACTTCGGCGGCAAGATCGACATCCTGCTGATGCGTGTGGCTGAGGTCTTCAACGCCATCCCCTTCCTGCCCTTCGCCATGATCCTGTCCGCCGTCATGGGCCGTATGACCCTGACCGAGAACACGAGAATCTTCATCATCATGGTCATCCTGGGCGTGCTGACCTGGTCCGGTCTGGCCCGTCTGGTCCGCGGTCAGGTGCTGGTGGTCCGTGAGTCCGAGTACGTCACCGCCGCCAAGGCCATGGGCGTCAAGGAGAACAAGATCGCCTTCAAGCACATCCTGCCCAACGTCATGTCCGTCATCCTGGTCAACCTGATGCTGAACTTCGGTACCTGCATGCTGACCGAGTCCTCCCTTTCCTACCTGGGCTTCGGTGTTGCATATCCCCGTCCCACCTGGGGCAACATGCTCAATGGTGCCAACAACGCAACCATCATCAACGCCTACTGGTGGCAGTGGGTCTTCACCGCCGCCTTCCTGGCCGTTACCACCATCTGTATCAATATCGTCGGCGACGCTCTGCGTGACGTCATGGACCCCAAGTCCAGCGTTGAGAAGTAAGGAGGATTGTCATGCCGCTGCTTGAAGTAAAGAATCTTCGTACGTTTTTCAAAACCAAAAAGGGCATCGTCAAGGCAGTCAACGATGTCTCCTATACCCTGGAGCCCGGCAAGACCATCGGCATCGTCGGTGAGTCCGGCTCCGGCAAGTCCCAGTCTGCCATGTCCATCCTGCAGCTGCTGGATTCCAACGGCTATATCGCCTCCGGCGAGGTCCTCTTCGAGGGCCGGGATCTGACCAAGCTGAGCCGCGAGGAGATGTATGCCATCCGCGGCAACGCCATCTCCGTCATTTTCCAGGAGCCCATGACCTCCCTGAACCCCGTGTTCAGCGTGGACAAGCAGCTGAGTGAGCCCTTCATCATCCATCAGGGCATGAACAAGAAGGAGGCCCACGAGCAGGCTCTGAAGATGCTCTACGATGTCCAGATCCCCAACCCGGAGCAGGTCATCCGCCAGTATCCCCACCAGCTGTCCGGCGGTATGCGCCAGAGAGTCATGATCGCCATGGCTCTGGCCTGCCGGCCCAAGATCCTGATCGCCGACGAGCCCACCACCGCTCTGGACGTCACCATCCAGGCTCAGATCCTGCGCCTGATGAACGAGCTGCAGCGGGAGAAGGGCACCTCCATCATCTTCATCACCCATGACCTGGGCGTCATCAACGAGATGGCCGACGACGTGGCCGTCATGTACTGCGGTCAGGTCGTTGAGAAGGCTACCGCCCGTCTGATCTTCGGCGATCCCGAGATGAGCCACCCCTACACCGAGGGCCTGATGGCCTCCATCCCCCGCCTGGACTCCGTGGGTTCCAAGATCGAGCCCATCCCCGGCGTCGTTCCCCACCCCCTGAACCTGCCAAAGGGATGCAAGTTCGCACCCCGCTGCAAGTACTGCACCGGCAAGTGCATGGAGGAGGAGCCCCCCCTGACTGATGTCGGCAACGGCCAGCTCATCAGATGTTTCTATCCCAACAAGGAGGTACGCAACAGTGCAGAACACAAAGAA
>JAFQSI010000122.1 GCA_017409645.1 Oscillospiraceae bacterium
AAAAACGCCTCCGGGAACGCAGCGCCCGCAGTCGGCGGCTACGACTGGTCGCTGCGCAGGATCACCTGTGAGGGCGAGTCCATCACCGAAAATGCGGTGATCGGATATCCGAAATATCTGGCAGACCAGACCAAATGCGTCGCCGTGAATATCGCTCGGGGCGGGCTTCCCATCGTGGGCAATTTCCCCGGACAGGCGCATGATTTCCGGGCGAGGATCTCTGCGATCCCTGCGGACACGGATGCCATCATCGTCATGGGCGACTGCAATTCCAACGATACCACGGCGGATAATCTGGATTCCACCGACCCCGGTACCTGGGCCGGTCGCTGGAATCTGTATGTCCAGGCGATCAAGCGGTCTTTCCCGACTGTTCCGCTGTTTCTGGTTTCCGAGTATGTGATGACCGGACACGCCGCCCAGAACGCCAACACCCCGTATCTGTTCCAGCGCATGGCACGGAAATACGGAGCTATTTTTATCGACCTTGCCGCCGAAACCGGCATGAGCCTCATCAACGCAAAGAGCGTGTGGGGGCTGACAGATTCCGATGGCGTCCATTGCAGCAATGAGGCCATGCGGATCTGGGCAGATGTTATCATTGCCAAGCTCAGAGCCACGCCGCCCCCTGTGTGGAAGGGCGTTGACACCATCGCCATTGCCGAGGCATCCGTGGAGGTGCAGGAGGGAAACACTGTGGCTCTGACTGTATCCAAGACGGGCGACCTGTCTGCCCGATGGGAAAGCAGCGATATTTCCGTGGCCTGTGTCATGGGCGGCGTTGTTTACGGCATCGCTCCCGGTACGGCAACCATCACGGCAACCACCCGCGGCGGCAATACGGCGAGCTGCGCTGTTACTGTTACGGCGGCTGGGTGAGATTCTGGCAACTATCTGAACTAAGGAGGTACGCACCATGAAGAAGATCCTGGCCTAATCGCACAACGCTGCACCAAGAAATAAGCCCCGCCCAAGCGGGCGGGGCAACACGAAGGAGGTGGCCCCTGTGGGCCTACTGGAACAACTGACGCCGGGGCAGATCGTCGCACTCGTGGTAGGGCTGGGTCTCGCATTTTGCGGGGCGATCAACACTGTCGGCGCGGCGGCGGAGCGAATCATCAAGCTCCGACAGGCGGTAAAGGCCCCCAACGCTGCCCAGGACGAGCGGCTGGAGAAGCTGGAGAAACGCATGGACGAAGCCGAGTGGAAGCTGGGGCGGGACTACGCTGCGTTCCAGTCCCTGGAGGAATCCACCGCCGTCACCCAGCGGGCTTTGCTGGCCCTGCTGGGCCACGGCCTCCACGGGAACAACGTGGAGGCTATGACCGCGTCCGAGATCGAGTTACGGACATATCTGACCAATCACCATTAAGGAGGAAAAACATATGGAGTACAACATTTTCGAGTACCTGGATCCTGCATTCATCCCCGTGGCCATCGTTCTGCTGGTGGTGGGCTTCTGCATCAAGCAGAGTCCCAAGGTTAACGACGGGTGGATCCCCTGGGTGCTGATCGGGCTGGGTGTGGGCCTGGTGATCCTGTCCATGCTCGCCCAGGGCGTTCCCTGCGGCATGGAGGAATGGTTCGGCCTGCTGTTCAATGCCCTGGTACAGGGCGCACTGGCGGCTGCTGTGCCCATCACCGGCACCCAGGTCGTCAAGCAGACCAGGGAGATCAAATGCCCCACCGTCAGCGTCAGCGAGGCCGACGTGGAGGCCGCTGCCGAGGCTGTTGGCATCAGCGCAAAGAGCTTGCAGGCTGCGCTCATGGCGGCCAAGAAAACCACTACCCTGTAAGGAGGTAACGATATGGAAAAGCTGTTTATCGTCGCCGCTGATGCCGGCCATTATATGGGCACTCCCGGCAAGCGGTGTATGCAGAAGTACGACCCCAACAAGACCCGCGAATGGGTGCTGAATGACCGTGTGGCCAGGGCGTTCCAGGAGCGGGCTGCAGCCTATGAGGGCTTTATCGTCGTTCGTGTGGACGATCCTACCGGGCGCACCGAGACCACCCTGCAGGAGCGCGTCGCTCTTGCCAACGCCATCGAAGCGGACTTCTATTGGTCTCCCCATCACAATGCCGGTATCAACGGCACAGACCGCCAGAACCGCCACGACGGCGGCATCGTGGCGTACTGCTCCAAGGGCAGCACCAGAAGCCCCGAATGGCGTGACGCGATCTACGACGCCTCCATCGCCGCCGGTGGCATCAGGGGCGACCGCACCGAACCCAAGGCCCGCGCCGACTGGTATGTCTGCCGCAATACCAACATGCCCGCCGTCCTGATGGAGTACGGCTTCATGGATTCCGCCGACGATGTCCCCATCATCCTGGATCCCGACTACTCCAAGCGCATGGGCATCGCTGCCGCTGACGCCGTGGCGAAAAAGGCCGGTCTGAAACTGAAGCCCGCCGAGAAGGCTGAGCTGCCCTGCTTGAGATCCCCTGAGCAGCGTTATGTGGGCATTGTTGACGCCCCCGAATTCTCCCGCGCCGCCATCGGTACGCTGATGGCCTGCGGTGCGCTCAACGGCACAGGCGGCGAGAAGGGTATCGACATGACCTACGACATGCTGCGGATCCTGACCATCATGATGCGCTACGTCAAGCACATCCACGAGCTGAAGCCCGATGCACCGGAGATCCACGACGATCTGGTGGAGATCCCTGGCGGCGATGATATCGTCCGGCCGGTGGAACCTCCTGCCCCCAATGTGCCCACCGTCACCGAATAATCACATACGGCAAAGGCCGGGACTCAGTCCTGGCCTTTTATCGTTTCGGTGATGATCTGCTCCATCCGATCAAGCTGGGCCCTGATCACCTCCGCCGCTGTACCGGGAAGGTCGCTTACGGCCAGCAGGCGGCGCAGCTCATCGAGCTTGGCACGGAGGATGGTGATGCATCTGTCTATCATGATATCGCCCCCATTCATCATAACACGGACGGGGAGGAAATGACAAGGGAGGTAGCAAATCTCAAAAGCAGTATTGCATCAATTTCAGATTCGGTGTATCATAATATCAGAGGTGATTGTAATGGACAACAGAATCGAAACATTGAAGAGATGGGTTGCAGAGAGCCAGCGCATCGTTGCATTCACTGGTGCCGGCGTATCGACGGAATCCGGTATTAAAGATTTCCGAAGTGCCGACGGTCTGTACAGCGAAAAATGGAGTCCTAACGACAGTAACTCCACAGAATCCGGCATCCCGGATTTTCGGAGCGTGGACGGGCTGTACAACCAGAAATTCGACTATCCTCCGGAGCAGATCATCTCCCACACCTTCTTTGAGCGCAGGCCCGAGTATTTCTACCGGTTCTACCGGGAGAAGATGCTGCCCCTGGGCTTTGAGCCCAACATCACCCACCGGGTGCTGGCGAAGTGGGAGCAGGAGGGGAGACTCTCCGCCGTGGTGACCCAGAACATCGACGGCCTGCACCAGAAGGCGGGCTCGAAGCGGGTCTATGAGCTGCACGGCTCTGTGCTGCGCAATTACTGCATGCGCTGCGGGAAATTCCACAGCGCCGAATTCATCAAGAATTCCGACGGCGTACCGAAATGCGACTGCGGCGGCACCGTCAAGCCCGATGTGGTCCTCTACGAGGAGGGCCTGGATCAGAACACCATTGAGAAGGCCGTCCGGGCCATCTATCAAGCGGACCTGCTGATCGTGGCGGGCACCAGCCTGACTGTCTACCCGGCGGCGGGGCTGATCAACTATTACCGGGGGGACCGGCTGGTCCTCATCAACCGGGACGCGACGCCCTACGACCGCCATGCGGATCTGGTGTTCCATGAGAGCCTGGGGGATGTTTTTTCGCAGCTGTAAATGCAGCGGTAAGGTCGTAAAGTTTAGGGAAATACTCGTAGGGAACGGCCTCCGTGCCGTTCCGCCCGTGGGAACAAACTCCAGGGGACGGCACGGAGGCCGTCCCCTACAAATCGCCCTCTCGGTCACTGCCCGACAGCTCCCCCATCCCTTACGGGACAGGGGAGCCTTTTCGTTCTTGACATTTGAGCGTATCTGTGTATAATGAAGATATGAACAAACGATCATATGAAAATATCTGAAAGGGGTTGTGATATGGAAGAGGAGCTGTACATTGACGGGGCCGAATTTCTGCTGGACGAGGACGAGCTGATCGAGATGGCGGAGCTGTTCAAAATGTTCGGCGATTCCACCCGGATCAAGATTCTGTGCGTGCTATTCGAGGGTGAAAAGTGCGTCCAGGAGATCCAGGAGGCCACCGGCTCCAGCCAGTCGGCGGTGAGCCATCAGCTGCGGCTGCTGAAGCAGGCCCGGCTGGTCCGCAGCCGCCGGAAC
>JAFQSI010000123.1 GCA_017409645.1 Oscillospiraceae bacterium
GCTCGTCGGCCATGCCGTCGCCCAGTACGATGACGTATTTCATATTGCACGCTCCGATCTGTTCGCGCGCGGCGAACACTTGTGTTTCAACATAATAGCATTTTTGTATACAATTTACAATATGCCGAATAAACGAAACCTGCCCCGCATTTGTGGGCTGTGCATAGAGAATGTGCACAACCCACAGTGATATAGATTTGCTTTGCAAATCTGTGATATACATTTATCAATGTGTGATATAGGCTTCGCCTGTGATATATTTTCTTCGAAAATGTGATGGAATAATGGACTTCCGCAAGTTCTGCGGAAGTCCATTATTTATTTTATTCAATCAGATCGCCTTGAGCTGCATCACGGCCCGGCGGGCGTGGGCGCCCACCTGGCGGGGGGATGCCGTGCCGAAGCGGCCCATCAGCGCCACGATGGGCGCGTCCTCGATGACGCCGTCCACGATCTCCGCCGTCTCCCAGAACTGGGGGGCATCCTCAGAGCTGAGACACACCGCGCAGGGCACATCCGTAACGGAGCGGACGACCTCGACGATGTTCTTCAGCTCCTGGGTGGTGCCGCCAGGACAGGCCATGATATACAGGAATCCCTTTGCCTCGCTTGCAATGGCCGTCACCCGCTCCCGGGAGGTGGCAGCTACCATGCAGATGAGGTCCACCCCGTACTGCTCGCACCAGGGCAGGAATTCCTCCCGCTCCTCGAAGGGCAGGTCGGGGACGATCAGACCGTCCACCGAAAGCTCGGAACATCGCTTCAGGAACCGGTCGGGGCCGTAGGAGAAGACCACGTTGGCGTAGCCGGAGATGACGAAAGGAACGGTCACATCCTTCCGAAGCTCCCCGATCAGATCAAAGATCTTGTCGGTGGTGACGCCGCCCTTCAGCGCCCGGATGTTGGCCTCCTGGATGCTGCCGTCACCGGCGGTGGGGTCGGAGAAGGGGATGTTCAGCTCGATCAGGCCGGCGCCGTTGGCGACGGCGGCCCTGACGGCAGCGGCGGTGGTCTGAAGGTCGGGATCACCGCAGATGAAGAAGGGCATATAGGCCTTCCCCTGCTCAAATGCCTTATAAATGTTACTCATACAGATCCTCCCCTCTGTAGCGGGCGATGGCGGCGCAGTCCTTGTCGCCGCGGCCGGAGACGGTGACGACGATGATTTGATCCTTGTCCATGGTGGGGGCCAGCTTTCTGGCATAGGCGATGGCGTGGGCGGACTCGATGGCGGGGATGATGCCCTCCATGCGGGCCAGATACTCGAACGCGTCCACAGCCTCGTCGTCGGTGACGGGCACATACTCGGCCCGGCCCATGTCATGCAGGTGGGCATGCTCGGGGCCCACGCCGGGGTAGTCCAGGCCTGCGGAGATGGAGTAGACGGGGGCGATCTGGCCATACTCGTCCTGGCAGAAGTAGGACTTCATGCCGTGGAAGATGCCCACCTTGCCGGTGGCCACGGTGGCGGCGGTTTCAAAGGTGTCGATGCCCCGGCCTGCGGCCTCGCAGCCGATGAGCCGGACGTCCTTGTCCTCAATGAAGTTATAGAAGGTGCCCATGGCGTTGGAGCCGCCGCCGACGCAGGCAACGACCGCGTCGGGGAGTCTGCCTTCCTTCTCGAGGATCTGCTCCTTGATCTCCTTGGAGATGACGGCCTGGAAGTCCCGGACCATCTGGGGGAAGGGATGGGGGCCCATGACGGAGCCGATGCAGTAGTGGGTGTCGTGGATGCGCCGGGTCCACTCGATCATGGCCTCGTTGACGGCGTCCTTCAGCGTGGCGGTGCCACTGGTGACGGGGACCACCTTGGCACCCAGCAGCCGCATCCGGTAGACGTTCAGAGCCTGGCGGATGGTATCCTCCTCGCCCATGAAGACCACGCACTCCAGACCCATCAGGGCGGCGGCGGTGGCGGAGGCGACGCCGTGCTGACCGGCACCCGTCTCGGCGATGATGCGCTTCTTGCCCATCTTCTTGGCGAGCAGGGCCTGGCCCAGGACGTTGTTGATCTTGTGGGCGCCGGTGTGGTTCAGATCCTCGCGCTTCAGATAGATCTTGGCACCGCCCAGATCCTTGGTCATCTTCTCGGCGTAGTAGAGCCGGGACGGACGGCCCGCGTAGTCGTTGAGCAGCTCGCTCAGCTCCCGGTTGAATTCGGGATCGTTCTTGTAATGCTCGTAAGCATCTTCCAGCTCCTTGACGGCGTTCATCAGGATCTCGGGGATGTACTGACCGCCGTGGATGCCGAATCTTCCTTTTTTGTCCATGTGATTACCTCCACATCATTGATGTTGCAGGGGTGGCCGCAAAATAAAAAGCCCCTGACAATTGCTTGTCAAGGACGAAAAAACTTCCGCGCTGCCACCTTGCTTCACGGTTTGACCCGTGCCCTCTGCGGAGTGCCTGCACACTCCCGGACCTTGACGGAGTCCCCCCGTCGCGCCATACTCGTTTCCTTTCCCGCGCGCCCTCAGCGGTCCATTTGATGCATCGTTTCCCGCCCGGCTCTCAGCTCCCCGGACTCTCTGTGGAGGCGTTGTACACCTTTATTTCCGCTTCAACGGTTTTATTCGGTTGCACCTGTTATACCACAACAGACGGACATTTGTCAATAGGCTATGCGCATTTTTGTATACAAGAGTTCCGGGTGATCGCACGATGACAGCAGCAATCGCCTTCCCCCTTGGGGAAGGTGCCCCCAAGCAAAGCCGCGGGGGCGGATGAGGTCCTGCCGCAGTACAAATTCGTCGTAGTGCAGCAATAGAAGCGGCGGTGTACCGCACCTCACCCGGCCCCTCCGGGGCCACCCTCCCCAAAGGGGAGGGCAAAATTGCCCCCGGCGGGAGCCGGGGGCAACAGATATGCTTAGTAGTTCTCCGCGTGGACCTCGAAGTAGGCCTTGGGATGGTCGCAGGTGGGGCAGACCTCGGGGGCGGCGGTGCCGACCACGATGTGACCGCAGTTGCGGCACTCCCAGACCTTGACCTCGGACTTCTCGAAGACCTGGGCA
>JAFQSI010000124.1 GCA_017409645.1 Oscillospiraceae bacterium
CCGCGGCGGCTATGTCTACCACGGCCGTGTCGCTGCTCTGGCTGAGGGCGCCCGCGAAGGCGGCCTGAAGTTCTAAGGGTACAGGAGGAAAAGAAATGGCATACAATAAGTCTAACCACAATGATGCTCCCGAGCTCATTGAGAAGGTCGTCTACCTGAACCGCGTCTCCAAGACCGTCAAGGGCGGCCGCGTTATGAAGTTCTCCGCTCTGGTCGTCGTCGGCGACGGCAAGGGCACCGTTGGCTACGGCCTGGGCAAGGCCGCCGAGGTTTCCGAGGCTATCATCAAGGGCATCGCTGATGCCAAGAAGCACATGGTCAAGGTCTCCCTGGCCGGCAACACCATCCCCCACGACGTCATCGGCATCTTCGGTGCCGGCACCGTTCTGCTGAAGCCCGCTCCCGAGGGTACCGGCGTTATCGCCGGCGGCGCTGTCCGTGCCGTCATGGAGGCCGTTGGCATCAAGAACATCTGCGCCAAGTGCCTGCGCTCCAACAACCCCCAGAACGTGGTCAAGGCTACCATGGCTGGCCTGGAGTCCCTGCGCACTCCCGAGCAGGTCGCTGCCATCCGCGGCAAGTCCGTGGAAGAAATCGTCTAAGGAGGGCAATTGACATGGCAAATCTGAAGATTAAGCTGGTTAAGAGCCTGAATGGCCGTCTGGAAAAGCACATCGCCACCGCTGAGTCCCTGGGCCTGCGCAAGATCGGCAATGTCACCATCCAGCCCGATAACACCCAGACCCGCGGCAAGATCGCCAAGATCGGCTATCTGCTCGAGGTCACCGAAGTTGAATAAGGAGGAGTAAGAATATGAAGCTTCATGAACTCGCTCCTGTGGCTGGCTCCACTCATGTCGCCAAGCGTAAGGGCCGCGGTGTCGGTACCGGCAACGGTAAGACCGGTGGCCGTGGTCACAAGGGTCAGCACGCCCGCTCCGGCGGCAAGACTCGCGTCGGTTTCGAGGGTGGCCAGATGCCTCTGGTCCGCCGCGTGCCCAAGCGTGGTTTCAACAACATCTTTGCTAAGCCCCTGACTGCTATCAACGTCGCTGTTCTGAACAAGTTCGAGGACGGCGCTGTGGTCGACGCTGCTGCTCTGATCGAGAAGGGCATCATCAATGACTGCCCCAATGGTCTGAAGGTCCTGTCCAACGGCACCCTGACCAAGAAGATCACTGTTAAGGCTGCGGCCTTCTCCGAGTCTGCCAAGGAAAAGATCGAGCAGGCAGGCGGAAAGGCCGAGGTGGTCTAAGTGATCGAGACCCTGCGCAACGCATGGAAGATCCCCGAGCTTCGCAAGAAGCTCATGTTCACCGCGCTGATCCTGCTGCTGTATCGGATCGGCAACGTGATCCCCGTTCCCTATATTAATGTGGATCTGCTGACTCAGTTCTTTAACAGCGAGCTGAGCGAGACGATCCTGGGCCTGTACAACGCCATGTCCGGCTCCGCCTTCTCTCAGGGCACCGTTCTGGCGCTGAGCATCCAGCCCTACATTAATGCATCCATCATCATCCAGCTGCTCACCGTGGCCATCCCCGCTCTGGAGCGTATGGCCAAGGAAGAGGGCGAGGAGGGCAAGAAGAAGCTGACCATGATCACCCGCTGCTCCACTGTTGGACTGGGCCTGATCATGGGCTGGGCCTTCTACACCCTGCTTGCCACCAACGGCATCCTGGCCCGGACCGACTTCCTGGCTGGCCTGGTCATCGTTCTGACCTTCACCGCCGGCTCCGCAGTCGTCATGTGGCTGGGCGAGCAGATCAATGAGTACGGCATCGGCAACGGCATCTCCATGATCCTGTTTGCCAACATCATCTCCGGTCTGCCCGGTGGTCTTGGCACCATGCTGGGCATGGGCTGGTGGGCCATCCTGGTCGCCGTGGTCATGATCGCGCTGGTTCTGTTCATCATCTTCGTCAACGACGCCGAGCGCCGGATCCCCATCCAGTACGCCAAGCGCGTTGTGGGCCGTAAGATCTACGGCGGTCAGTCCACCAACCTGCCCATCAAGGTGAGCATGTCCGGTGTTATGCCCGTCATCTTCGCCCAGTCCATCTGCTCCTTCCCCGCTACCATCTGTGCCTTCTTCGGCATCAATGGCACCAGCGGCAAGTGGTGGTATGACATCTTCTTCAGCAACACCTCCTGGTTCTACGCCTTCATGTATGGCCTGATGATCTTCTTCTTCGGCTGGTTCTACGCTGCCATCCAGTATGACTCCGTGGAGATCGCCAACAACCTGAAGAAGAACGGCGGCTTCATCCCCGGCTTCCGTCCCGGCAAGCCCACCGCCGACTTCATCCAGAAGGTGATCAATAAGATCGTGATCTTCGGCTCCGTCTACCTGGCTGTGGTTGCTCTGCTGCCCATCCTGTGCGGCAAGTTCATCCCCGGCTCCGGCTCCCTGGCCATCGGCGGCACCTCCGTCATCATCGTCATCGGTGTTGCTCTGGAGACTGTCAAGGCCATTGAGGCCCAGATGCTCATGCGTCATTACAAGGGCTTCCTGGACTAAGTGAGGTTGACCGAATGAATCTGATTCTGCTGGGTGCCCCCGGTGCAGGAAAGGGAACCCAGGCTGAGCTGCTCATCGAGAAGCTCGGTATTCCCTCTATCTCCACCGGTAACATGCTCCGTGAGGCGATCGCCAATGGCACGGAGACTGGCCTGAAGGCCAAAAGCTACATGGATAACGGTCTGCTCGTTCCCGACGAGGTCATCCTCGGCATCGTCGCGGAGCGGGTCGCCCAGCCCGACTGCTCCAGAGGCTTCATCCTGGACGGCGTGCCCCGCACGCTGGCCCAGGCCGAGGCCCTGGAAGCCAAGGGCGTTCGCATCGACCATGTGGTTTCCATTGAGATTGACGACTCCGTGATCGAGGGCCGTATGACCGGCCGCCGCGTCTGCACCAAGTGCGGCGCCAGCTATCACGTGGTCGCCAATCCCACCAAGATCGAGGGCAAATGTGATCTGTGTGGCTCCGAGGTCGCCATCCGCAAGGATGACACCCCCGAGACCGTTCAGAAGCGTCTGGCCGTGTATCACGCCCAGACCGAGGTCCTGAAGGACTTCTACGCACAGCGCAAGCTGCTGCGGCTGGTGAACGGCGACCAGGCCATCACCAAGATCACCGACGAGATCCTGGAAGTAATTGGTGCAAGAGTATGATCGCAATAAAGAATGGACATGAGCTTGAGCGTATGCGCAAGGCTTGTAAAATTACCGCGGCAGCCCGTGCTTTGGCAGGGGAAATGGTAAAGCCCGGCGTTACGACCAAGCAGATTGATAAAGCTGTTCACGATTTTATCGTGAGCCAGGGCGCGAAACCGTCGTTCCTCGGCTATGGCGGCTTCCCGGCAAGCACCTGTATCTCCGTCAATGATGTCGTGATCCACGGCATCCCCGGGGGATACACACTCAAAGAAGGCGACATCGTCTCCATTGACGTGGGTGCTTACTATCAGGGGTTCCATGGCGATTGTGCTGCAACTTATGCATGCGGAACTATCTCCCCCGAAGCACAGCGGCTCATTGATGTGACCCGCGAGAGCTTCTACGAGGGAATCAAGTACGCAAAACGCGGACACCGCGTGTCCGACATCTCCCACGCCGTTCAAAAGCATGTGGAGTCCAACGGTTTTTCAGTTGTGAGGTCCTTCGTGGGTCACGGCGTAGGCGCACAGCTGCATGAAGAGCCGGAGGTGCCGAATTTCGGCGCTCCCGGACGTGGGCCCCGGCTGCTGCCGGGCATGACGCTGGCCATTGAGCCCATGGTGAACACCGGTACCTTTGAGGTCCGGGTCCTGCGGGACAAGTGGACCACCGTCACCGCCGACGGCAAGCTTTCCGCCCACTATGAAAATACTGTACTCATCACCGACGGGGAGCCGGAAATACTCACCGTCAACGAAGGGCTTTGATTATGGAACCTGAAATAAGGATTTCCGATGTGGTGGTCTCCACCGCCGGCCGGGATCGGGACCAGCTGTTCTATGTGATCGGAACGGAAGGTGTGTACACCCTCCTGGCCAACGGTAAGGACCGCACATTGGAGAAGCCCAAGCGTAAAAAGCTCAAGCACGTAAGCAAAGTTCTTCGCGCTGAGACCAGAGTCGCGGCGAAGCTGATCGCCGGCGACAAAGTACTCAACAGCGAATTACGCAAGGATCTGGCTATGATCCGCCAGAACATCATTTAGTCTAACCAAGGAGGTTATTGTCTTGGCAAAGGACGACGTAATCGAAATTGAGGGCATCGTCACCGATGCGCTGCCGAATGCGATGTTCAAGGTTGACATTGGCAACGGC
>JAFQSI010000125.1 GCA_017409645.1 Oscillospiraceae bacterium
CCATTCGCCCTCCAGATACACGAAGCACCATGCGTGGCCCTCGTAGTTGAAGAGGTCCACGGTGCTTTCCTTCATGTCGCCCCGCCAGCCGTCGCCCACAACGGCGGGGATGCCCAGGGAGCGCAGCAGGAACTGCATCAGATTGGCATAGCTCAGGCAGTTGCCGGTGCGGTTGTAGAAGGCGTCGTAGGCATAGGCGGAGGTGTTGACATCATAATAGATGTTCCGATAGAGCCAGCGGTCGATGGCGTTGGCCTTCTCGGTGGGGGTGGTGCAGCCGGCGGTGATCGTCTCAGCCAGCTCCTTCAGGACCTCCTGGTCCCGGTGGTCGCCGGTGTTCACCACCAGAGCCGCCTCGGGATGCCGCTTCACGTAGACCTCGTCCAGATACCGGAAGTGGTCCTCCACCCGCTGGGGGGTGATGTCGTAAAGACAGCCGTCATAATCGGGACGGACATAGTTGGGGCTGCTGATGTCCACACGCAGGGTGTGGCAGCACCGGTCCGGGGACTCGGGGACAATGGGCTCCCGGCCGAAGCCGTAAGCGGTGGGCAGGATCCCCAGGGCCAGCACCAGACACAGCGCCAGAGCGGTGATTCGTTTATGCATGTTGTTCATTCCTTTCCTTTTTGGGTTTCTATGTTCAGGATATCCCATGGATTGGGGGTTGTCAACGGAAAAAAGCAAAATTGACTTGTAGGGCGGGGGCATGCCCTCGCCCTGGTTTGTCGATCAACCGTAATCTCAAAGAGAGCTGTCATTGCGAGCCCGAAGGGCGTGGCAATCCGTTCTCTTTCCGCTCCCTCCGGGAGCGGGCGATGCGGAGCATCGCAGGGAATACGGATTGCCACGTCGCTTCGCTCCTCGCAATGACAGCTTTTTCGACATGCCCCCGCCTTACAGAATCGTCTTACTCGTACGTTTCCTCCGCCAGTGCTGCGGTGTCCCGTCTGCCTGTGGGGGTGGAGCCGAAGCGCTTGCCCCAGGCCCGGGTGAAGGAGGAATAGCTGCGCCAGCCGGAGCGGAAGCAGGCGTCGGTGGCGCTCATGCCGCCGCCCATCAGCTCCCTGGCCAGCATCAGCCGCCGCTCGGTGAGGTAGCCGTGGATGGTGGTCCCCGTCTCCCGGCGGAACAGGCGCATCATATGGTATTTGCTCAGGTAAAACTGCTCGGCCAGATCATCGATGCAGATGTCCTCGGTCAGGTGGCGGTCCAGGTACCGGAGGATGGCGGCCACCCGCTCGTTGCCCGGCTTCACGGGACCGGGCCGGGGGGCGTCGGACCGGCGCAGCTCCCGGCCGATCCGGACCAGCAGCCGCAGCAGCGCCGCATGGCATAAAAGCTCCCGGCCGTAGTCCTCGCCCGCCAGCTCCCGCTCCAATGCCGCCGCCAGGGAGAACAGCCGCTTCCGCTCCGGCTCCCCCAGCCGCAGCACATGGCCCGACCGGAAGCATTCCGTCAGATCGCAGTCCGGCACGCTGGCCCGGCGGAGAAACTCCGGGGAGATGTAGAGGATGATCCGCTCATAGGCCGCCCCCGGCTCGAATTCGGGCCGGTGGACGGTGTGGCTGCCCACCAGCACCACATCGCCGCTCTGCAGCGCGTAGCGCTGGCCGTCCACGGTGTAGCCCCCGGAGCCGGAGAGCAGCAGCAGGATCTTGCAGAATTCGTGGTAGTGGAATTCAGGCCGGGTGCCCGAATCGCTGCGCAGATGGAAGAGCCGGTAATCCTCGGTCAGAAAGCCCTTTTTTTGATAGTTGGTCATGGATGCACCTCCAGAACGGATTGTAGGGGAGGGTCATGACCCTCCCGGGGATTTTGCTTTGCAAAATCCCTTCGCCGTCAGGCGAACATCAGTTTATTTCCCTGCCGGGAAATCCGAAAATCGGAACGATTTTCGGCGGGAGGGTCATGACCCTCCCCTACATTGGGCGGTATATCTTTGAAAGGCGCACTTTTTGCAATAAGTATAGCACATACTGCATATTCATTGCAAGAGTTGCGCTGTACAATATCCCTACAAACGGGCAAACGCTGCCTATGGAGGTAAAATCAAATGAAACAATTCTTCAAGAACTACGGCTTCATCACCAGCATGCTGCTGGGCATCGGCGCGGGCTGTGTGTTCGGCTGGGTGTGGCCGGAGCAGGCGGGCAATCTCGCGTGGCTCGGCACCATCTTCACCAACCTGATGTTCTGCGTGGTGGTCCCGATGGTCTTCTGCTCCATCTGCTCCGCCATCGCCAACATGGAATCCATGAAGAAGGCTGGTAAGATCATGGGCGTCACCGTGGCCACCTTCTGCGTCACCGCAGGCATCGCCGCCATCATCATGTATGTGATCTGCCGCATCTTCCCCCTGGTCCAGGGCCAGTACACCGTCACCGAGGGTGAAGTCGGCGAAACCCTGGGCGTGGCCGACATGATCGTCAACTTCTTCACCAAGCCCGACTTTATGGAGCTGTGGTCCCGCCGGGCCATCCTGCCCCTGATCATCTTCGCCATCCTCTGCGGCTTCGGCATCCAGATGTCCGGCGGCAAGAAGACCATGACCGCAAAGCTTCTGGAGGATGTGACCGGCTGCATCATGAACGTGGTCAAGATCATCACCTACTACGCGCCCATCGGCTTCTTCGGCTTCTTCGCCAACCTGGTGGCCGACTACGGCCCCGAGCTGATCGGCGACTACAGCCGCACCCTGCTGCTGTACTACGGCCTGTGCTTTGCCTACATGTTCACCTTCTTCCCCCTGTACGCCCGGTTCGGCGGCGGCAAGGGCGCCGTGAAGGTCATGTTCAAGCATCTGTTTAAGCCCGCCGCGGTGTCCTTCGGCACCTGCTCCTCCGTCGCCACCATCCCCACCAACATGGAGGCTGCCGAGGAGACGGGCATCTCCAAGGACGTCACCAACATCGTTCTGCCCCTGGGCGCCACCATGCACATGGACGGCTCCGCCATGTCCGCCATCATCAAGGTCGCCTTCCTGTTCGGCATCTTCGGCAAGGACTTCGGCACCGGTGAGGCGATCCTGGCCATCATCGTGGCCATCTTCTCCTCTGTTGCCATGTCCGGCATCCCCGGCGGCGGCGGCACCGGCGAGCTGGTGCTTTGCACCATCTTCTTCCCCGAGCAGATGGCCATCGCCTATCCCATCGCCATCGCCCTGGGCAACCTGGTGGATCCTCCCGCCACCATGCTCAACGCCGCAGGCGACTACGTCGTCTCCTACATCGTCGAGCGCTTCGTCACCGGCAAGAACTGGCTCCAGAAGCAGCTGAAGGCGAAGAAATAATCGTACATCCGACATACGACTTTGGGCGCGCTGCCATGGCAGC
>JAFQSI010000126.1 GCA_017409645.1 Oscillospiraceae bacterium
ACGGCGAGATCTACAACAACGTCTTCTACATCAAGGAGGGCGTCAAGGTCAACCGCACCGGCATGAGCGGCGGCCGGGGCAACACCATCTCCAACAACATCTTCTACTACGCCGGTTCCGAGCCCGCCTCTGCCGCCTACGGCAACTGGGGCGACATCACTGCCGAGTGGAGCAACAACGTCTATTATAACTACGCCACCACCCCCGCCGATCCCTACGCCATCACCGCCGATCCCATGTTCGTCGATCCCGGCAAGGGTCCCAGCGGCGCCCAGGCCAGTGGCCTGGCCCATGACCGCAGCGTCTTCGAGGGCTACATGCTGCAGTCCGGCTCCCCCGCCATTGATGCCGGTATGCCCATCGACAGCAATGGCGGCCTGGACTTCTTCGGCAACAAGGTGGACCTGCTGCCCGACATCGGCGTGCATGACGCCGGTACCTTCGAGTCCGACGCCTCCAGAGCCGTTGTGGTGGATGTGGAGCTGGGCGAGACTGTCACCATCAGCGACCAGACCGGCAATTACGAAGGCATCACTCCCGTCGTGGACGACGAAAAGATCGCCTCCGTCTCCATCACCGGCACCAGCACCACCAACCGCACCCGCGGCAACGCCGTCTCCTCCCTGACGGACGGCAAGTACATCCTGGTCAACAACCGTGCCAACAAGACCATGCTGAACCTGGACGCCGCCGCCCAGGAGGGCGAGGCCGGTACCATGGCCGGTCTGCGTCTGGAGGGCACCCGCGACAGCATCCTCGACAACGCCGTCTGGACCGTCACTGCCGTCGACGGCGGCTACACGGTGCAGGATATCGACGGCAAGTACCTGTCCATCGTCCAGAATGACGCGAATGTCATCGATGACGAGTCCGTCGTCACCGTTGCCTACCGCAGCGGCACCTGGACCCTGAGCCAGGACGGTGCATATCTGAACGACGCCGCCAACAAGGCCGTCTGCGCCTCCGGCTGGAACGGCGACGGCATCTACGACGCCTCCACCGACGCCGGTTCCCTGTGGACCATCTACCCCGTCACCGAGGAGACGATCTCCTCCACCGCCCTGACCTTCACCGGTCTGTATCCCGGCTCCACCGGCATCCGCATCGGCGATACCGTCTATCTGGTCCGCGTCGGCGGTCAGCTGGAGGAGGTCGCCCTGGAAGTCGGTGAGACTGCCGAGTTCACCGATCTGTCCGGCAACTACACGAATGCGGATACCTCCGCTCTGGATGAGACTGTCGCCACTGTGGAGCTGTCCGGCATCATGACCGAGAGCTACTCCCTGGGCTCCAGGGTCACTTCCCTGGTCAGCGGCAGCAAGTACATCCTGGTCAACACCCGGGCCGGTAAGCCCGTCACCAACATTGCCACCACCCACCAGACCGCTGCCGGTCTGCTGCTGAACGGCACCAAGGAGGATGCGGCCCCGGAGGCGATTTGGACCATCACCACCGCCGACGGCGGCTACACGGTCCAGGATCCGGACGGTAAGTACATGACCGTCGGCAGCGATGCCGCCGGGCTCACCGATACCCCCACCGCCCTGACTCTGAACTACGGCAGCACCTGGACCATCTCCGGCAACGGTGCCTATCTGAATCACTTCGGCGGCTCCGGCAGCACCTGCGCCGCTGGCTGGCAGGACAGCACCGCGGCTTCCGATTCCGGCAGCCAGTGGGACATCTACCAGGCGAACACCGTCACCGCCGAGAACGGCACGAAGATCGTCTTCACTGCCGTGGGCAGCGGCGAGACGAATGTGCAGATCGGCGATACCATGTACCACATCACCGTCACCGGCGGCGAGCAGCCCCACGAGCATAGCTTCGGCGAGTGGACCGTCACCACCGAGCCCACCTGCACCGAGAAGGGCGTCGAGACCCGTACCTGCGAGTGCGGCGAGAGCGAGACCCGCGAGGTCGCTGCTCTGGGCCATGACTGGCAGGAGGACGGCAGCTGCTCCCGCTGTGACGAGACGCAGGATGTCCCCGCCGAGAATCCCTTCGTGGATGTTCCCGACGGCATCTACTTCTATGATCCCGTGATGTGGGCTCTGGAGAACGACATCACCAAGGGCATCGACGATACCCACTTCGGTCCCGATGTGGCCTGCACCCGTGCCCAGGTCGTCACCTTCCTGTGGCGTGCCGCCGGTTCCCCCGAACCCACCTCCACTGAAAATCCCTTCGTGGATGTTCCCGAGGGCATTTACTACCACAAGGCCGTCCTGTGGGCTCTGGAGAACGGCATCACCAAGGGCATCGAAGAAACCCACTTCGGCGCTGATCTGGAGTGTACCCGTGCCTATGTCGTGACCTTCCTGTACCGCGCTATGGGCAAGCCCGAGGTTGCTTCCACCGAGTCCGTCTTCAGTGATGTGGCCGATCCCGGCGTCTACTACTACACCCCCGTCCTGTGGGCTGTGGAGAACGGCGTCACCAAGGGCGTCAGCGCCAACTCCTTCGGCGTTGACCAGGTCTGCAGCCGCGCCCAGATCGTGACCTTCCTGTACCGGGCTTACGCCGAGTGATCCCTTCCTCTGATCTGACCCCATAAGCAACCGCAGCCCTGCTCTCCGGAGCAGGGCTGCATCATTTGTACAAAAAAGAAGGGCCTGTTGCAAAAGCAACAGGCCCTCTTTTGGGGAAATTACAGGTTGTACCAGCGGATCTCGTTGGCCTCCAGGTGGAGGTCGAAGGAGGTGCTGTCGGTGTAGACGGTGGTGTCCTGGGGAACGTAGGTGTTGTTGACCACGCAGTACTTGCCGTTGGCCACGAAGGCGTGGACCTCCACGTTGTAGTTGGTGGAGAACCACTTGTTCAGGCTCTCCTCGCCGTGGGCGGCCCAGAGGATGGCGCGGTACAGCACACGGCTGTTCTCGAAGGAGTAGGGCAGACCGGAGATGTAGACGCTGCGGCCATCGCCGAAGGCGTTGACGGCCATCTGGACCTCCTTCTCCCGCTGGACCAGGATCTCGGTGTTTTCCAGGGCGAAGATGCTCTTCTTGCCCTCGCCGAAGTCCACATCGCCCTTGACGTCAGCCAGGATGAAGTGGTCGGGATTCTCGGCCCAGTTATACTTGTCGTAGTTCAGGGTGAAGCCAGTTTCCTTCTCCACGCCCAGCAGGCTGGCCAGCTGGAGGTAGCGGCCCTGGTACTGGTGGCCGGAGGGCTCGCCCACGCCGATGAAGCCGCCGCCGTTGTGGACGAACTTCCGGATGGCGGAGGAGATGACTGCATCCTCCCACTCAGCGCCGCCGGTGTGGGCGGTGTCGCCGTCGCCGACGTTGATGATGACGTCGATGCCGTCCAGGATGGACGCGTCAGCGCGGATGTCGTCGAAGGAGATGAACTTCACATCGAAGGGTGCGCCGGACAGGGCCTCGATGATGCCGGCGTAGGAATAGTTCTGCTTCTGGTACAGAGCGTGGTGGACCATGTGGCAGCCCCAGGCACGCATCTTGCCCCAGGCGTTCAGGACAGCGACGGTCTTGACGCAGTAGGGGGTGGTGCCTCGGACGTTCTCGTACAGCTCCCGGAACTCGTTGCAGACGGATTCCACGTAATCGATGAACTCGGGGAACTCCAGGGCCAGCTTCAGGTAGCCGCCGTAGCCGATGCGGTCGATGGGCTTGCGGAGGATGGCGCGCCGGGCGGTGACCCAGTTCTCCTTGGCTTCCTTCACGGGATCGCCGCCCTCGTGGAAGGTGTCGGGGAAGAAGTAGGGCAGCAGACGGCCCTCGGTGTACTTGACGCCGGGGATGTCGGAGATCAGACGCAGGGTGGAGCCGTTGCCCACGGAGCCGACCACGGCGTCCACGCCGATGGTCTTCCACTCCTCCAGGAAGGGCTCGGTGCCGATCCAGTGGTCGCCCAGGAACATCATGGCCTCCTTGCCCAGCTCGTGGGTGATGTCCACCATCTCCTTGGCCAGCGCGGCCACCTCACGGCGCTGGAAGGCCTGGAAGTCCTTGAACTCCTTGCTGGGGACCCGGTACTGGTTGTTGTAGTAGCCCTGGTCCACGATGAATTCGGGGCGGAACTTGTAGCCGACCTCCTTCTCGAACTGCTCCAGGATGTAGGGGCTGACGGAGGCGGAGTAGCCGTACCAGTCCACGTACTTCTCCCGCTTCAGCTCGTCGAACATCAGGGTGAACTGATGGAAGAAGGTGGTGTAGCGGATGACGTTGACATAGGGATGGTCTGCGATGAACTTGCGCAGGCGCTCCATGGTGAACTTGTGGGTCTTGGGCTGGCGGACGTCGAAGGTGATCTGATGCTCGAAGTTCTGCCAGTTGTTGGTGACCGCGTTGTACATGTGGACGGGGTCCCAGATCAGGTAGGCCAGGAAGGCCACGGTGTACTCGTGGAAGGCGTCGGGCTGGGGGATGACCACGCAGCCGCTCTCGGCGTCGTAGTCCCAGGCGGCGGGATCCACCACCTCACCGGTGGTCCGGTCCACGACCTCCCACCAGCGCTTGATGTCGTCGCGGGTGTTGACCTCCATCAGCTCCGGGGAGATGCCCTTCATCAGGGGGATGTGCAGAGCGCCGCCGGCGGCGGTATGGAAGCCGGTCATGATGTAGCACTGCTGGACCTCGTCAGGATTGGCCTTGGCCCAGACATTGTCCTTGCGGGTGGTGTAGTAGGTGGAATAGATCTTGGCGTTCTGGCCCTGCAGCTCCGCGGGGAAGTCGGTGCCGTCGCAGTCGCGGATGGCGTCTGCGCCCCAGCGCTTCATGATCTCGAGCGTCTCGGGGACCACATCCAGGTCCGTGGGGATGGTCACGCGGCCTGTTCTCTTGATATCACTCATTTTGCTAAACTCCTTATGATTTATGGGGTCTTATCTGTCCATGATTTTATCCTGTAAGGACACAAAAATCAACAGGATCTTCGAAAGGATACTGAACAAATAGGGAGGGAATGATCCCTCCCTATTTCGTCAATTGTTATAAGCTGCGTTGTAGACAAACAGGGCGGTCAGCAGCAGGACGATGCCAACCAGCATCAGGCCCAGGCCAGCCAGCTCGCCGGTCATCTTCCAGCCGACCAGGGTCAGCGTCAGGCCGACCACAAAGAACAGCGCGATCAGGATGAAACGCAGCGAGGTATGATTTTTCCAGAAATTCATAATATGTCACCTTAGCCTTTCAGACCGCCGACAGTCATGCCCTTGGTCAGATTCTTCTGGACGCACATGTACAGGATCAGAACGGGCAGCATGACCAGCACCAGGCCTGCGTACATGGGGCCGTACTCAGCGGCAGACTGCTGGGCCTGCATCAGGTTCAGCAGACCGGCGGGCAGGGTCCACAGGTCCTTGTCGACGACCAGGGTCTTGACGATGATGTACTCGTTCCAGAAGGACAGGAAGTTGAACAGAACGACGGTGATGATGGAGGGCTTGGCCATGGGGAAGATGATCTCCAGCATGGTGCGCCAGTAGCCGGCGCCGTCGATGTAGGCAGCCTCCTCGAAGTCATGGGGCAGCGTGGCAAAATAGCTCGAGAGCAGGTAGATGGTGAAGGGAAGTGCGGTGGCGGCATAGACGATGGCCACGACCACATGGTTGTTCAGCAGGAAGGTGTTGCCCAGGAAGTTCTTGAGCCACTTGTCACCGTCGGCCAGCATCAGGTAGATGGGGACGACGATGTAGTTGACGTTGATGAACAGGCCTGCCATGAAGCAGGTGTTGAAGAACTTCTGGCCGACAAACTTGAATCTTGCCAGACAGTAGGAGGCGGGCAGGGCGACCACCAGCAGGATGACCAGCGCCAGGCCGGTGACCAGCACGGAGTGGCCCATGTAAGCGCCCATGTCTGCCTTGTTCCAGGCATCCACGAAGTTCTGCCAGTGCAGGTGGGTGGGCAGGGCCCAGGGGTTGCCGTAATGCTCGACAGTCTCCTTCACGGAAGCCATCACGACCCACAGGACGGGAACCAGGATCAGGACGGCCAGAAGGCCCAGGACCACATAGATAAAGATCTTATACAGGCGCTCGCCGGAATTAGCTTCACTCTTCAATTTCATAACGGCACCTCCTTAGTATTCCAGAACTTCACGCTCGGTGACCTTGTTGACCAGAGCGGACAGGCCGAAGGACACCAGGAAGATCACGACACCGATGGCCATGGCGTAGCCGTAGCCGGACTTGTTCTTCTGCTCATACATATAGAACAGGGCCACGTTGGAAGCGCGGTTGGGGCCGCCGCCGGTCATGGCGGTGACGAACAGGTAAGCCATGTTGATGGTGGAGATCACGAAGAACGTCAGCGTGGTGCGGATGTTGGTCCAGATCAGGGGAATGGTGATCTGGAAGAACTGGGCCACGCGGCTGGCACCGTCCAGACCGGCGGACTCGTACAGAGACTCGGGGACGGCGGCCATGGAGGACATGTACATGACCATGTAGTAGCCGATGGCCTGCCAGACCATGGCGATGACGATACTGGTCATAACATGCTGCTCGCCCTTCCAGGCGATGTTCTTGCCGCCGAAGAGTCCCAGGATGCTGTTGAGCATGCCGGTGTCATCGGGAGCGTAGATGGCAGAGAAAATACCGGAGATAACGACGACGGACAGAATGTTGGGGATGTAGAACACGATCCGGAAGAAGTTCTGACCCTTCAGCTTCTCGCGGGTCAGGATACCGGCGAAAAGCAGGGCCGTGCCCATGGTGAAGATGGTGACCATCACGATCAGCAGCAGCATGTTCTGCATGGAACGGATGAAGGCAGCATCCTTCATCAGCATCTCGAAATTCTGCAGGCCGATAAAGGTTTCCTCGGGATTGAAGGTACTCCGCTGGAACAGGGACAGGCGGAAGACGTTGAAGGTAGGCACTACCATAAAGATCGTAAACAGGATCACAGCAGGTGCCACACACGCAAAGACGAAGGCTCTGCGCTTGAGATTGCTTTTCATAAGAGATTCTCTCTCCTTTCTGTTCATATGTGTACACAGGGCGAGGGCTCGTCCCTGCCGGAACCGGGACTTGTTTCCCCGCCAGGGGCAAACCCCCACCCTGCAATACAAAGATGGCAGCGGCAGATTGCCGCTGCCATCCCGTTAGAGTTTAGGCTATGGAGCTATTTCCTGTGGGGAGATCAGCCCAGCAGGTTCTCACGCATCAGAGCGGAGTTGGTCTTGACCAGATCAGCGTACTCAGCGATGGTCATGGTGCCGGAGACCAGGGAGTCGATGGGAGCGAAGAAGGTGTTGGAGGTGTCAACGCCGGGGATCTCAGCGAAGGCAGCGAAGCCGCCCAGAGCGGAGGTAGCGCCGTTGTCGTAGATGGAGTAGAACATCTTCTGCTCGCCCTCCATGCCATCAGCGATGCCGGTGATGGGCTGAGCAGCGCCGGCAGCGGCGAAGATCTCAGCGGCCTTGTCGGAGTACAGGAAAGCGACGAACTGCTCGGCCTCAGCGATATGCTCAGCCTGAGCGGGGATCCAGGCCTGCTCGATCCAGCAGAAGGAGCAGGGAGCGTTGCCGGCGCCGGGAACGGCGGTCATGCCCCAGGCGAAGGTGTCGCCCAGAGTGGCAGCGTAGTCGGCCATCTCACCGGTGATCCAGGTGCCGTTGGGCATGAACAGAGCGCGGCCGTCCATGGGCATCTGCTGGTTCTTGGTGAAGTCCTGGTTGTTAGCCTGAGCGGGGGTGTCCTTGTGGGTGTAGGTAGCCAGCTTGTCCAGGATGGACAGCAGGGTCTGGCCGTTCTCGGAGTCCCAAGCGCCCTCCTCGTAGTTGGTGATGGCGTTGAAGAACTCGGGGCCGCCGATGGCGTTCATCAGAGCGTACATGAAGGCGTCGTAGTAGCCAGCGGTGGGGTAGGTGAACAGAGCGATACCCTCAGCAGCAGCCAGGTCGCCCAGGGCCCACATCTCGTCCCAGGTGGTGGGAACGGCCCAGCCCTTGGACTCGAACAGCTTGGCGTTGTAGAACAGGCCGCAGGGAGAGTAGAACATGGGAGCCATGTAGGTCTTGCCGTCACCGTAGGGGTTGGTGGCGGAGGTGGCGGTGAAGCCGGGGATGATCTTCTCGGCGGGAGTGGTGGACTCGCCGGGGATGGTGGTGGCCAGCATGTTGGTCAGGTCGTGCAGCTGGTTAGCCTTGATCAGCTGCTCGGTCAGACCGGCGGGACGGCCCAGAGCCAGGTGAACGACGTCGGGATACTCGCCGTTCTGCATGGGACCGGACAGGACGTCCTCCAGGTTCTTGTCGGTGGTCAGCTCGACCTTGATGCCGGTCTCAGTCTCGAAAGCAGCAGCAACGTCAGCCCAGACCTGAGAGCCGTAGGCAGTCTCGATGGCAGCGACCTTGATGGTCTTGTCACCCTCGGGAGCCTTGGTCTCTTCACCGCCGCCGCCGCAGGCGACCAGGGACAGAGCCATGACCAGAGCAAGAGCAAGTGCAATGATCTTCTTCATTTGTTTTTCCTCCTAAAAATTTTCTGTGCAGGAAATCGTATCCTTCCACGATTATAAGTATAGTGATTTTTGGCAATTTTTCAATTAGGTTCTTGTCAAATGCTTTAGATATCTTGCTATTCCAAACGATTTCGTCATTTTGCCTATTTTATCCAATTCAATTTGTGCAGGAATCACTTATATTTATTTATATTGAACAAGGATTCTTGCGTCAGGTTTCCGGAAATCTGACCATTGCTTTTTCCGGGATATACAATATAATAAAGATACAGCAATATACTTGCAAAGGATGTGCCGCCATGAGCCATACAAACTACACCTTCAGTCCCATGGAGGGGGCCCTGCCCCGCCAGCAGATGATCCTGCGCAATGTCGCCTCGGCGAAATACGGCGGGGACTGGCATTCCATGCCCCACACCCACAGCTATACCGAGCTGTTTTACATCGTCGGCGGCGATGGGCAGTTTCAGATCGACGGACAGCTCTTCCCCGTCCAGGCGAATCAGCTCGTGGTCGTCAATCCCAACATCATCCACACGGAGGTCAGCTACGAGGCCCGCCCGCTGGAATACATCGTCCTTGGGATCGAGGGCATCGAGCTGACCCTCTCCGGCTCCGAGGGCGGACGGTACTGCTTCTACTCCTTCCCGGAGGGCAACGATGTGCTTGTCTGCATGCGCAAGGTCCTGCAGGAGATGCAGGAGCGCAGGCCGGAATACCAGACCAGCTGCCTGGCCTATATGGACATCATCATCGTGCAGCTCATGCGCAATGCCAGCATTTCCGTGACCCAGAGCCCCGCCCGATTCCCCGGGAACCGCCAGTGCGCCTCCGTGCGGCAGTATATCGACCAGCATTACAAGGAGAGCATCACCCTGGACCTGCTGGCGGAAAAATTCAGCATCAACAAGTATTACATGGCCCACGCCTTCAAGCGGGAATACGGGGTGTCCCCCATCAACTATCTGATCGACTGCCGGATCCGGGAGGGAAAGCGGCTGCTGACGGAGACGGACTTTTCCCTGTCCCAGATCGCCGCGGTCCTGGGCTTTTCCTCATCGAGCTA
>JAFQSI010000127.1 GCA_017409645.1 Oscillospiraceae bacterium
CTTTCTGGCGGATATCCTGATGAAGATCTACAACACCATCGGCGTCAACTGGGAGCGGGCCGGGAACGTGCGCTACAGCGTCATCTGCCGTCCGGAGGAAAATCTGGACCCGGCCCAGGCCCGGGAGCGGGGGAGCCAGATTGCCGGAGAATGGGCACGGGCCATGGAGGACGGGAAAAACGGCATGGTCCGGGATTTCGTGGCTGTGGGGGATGTGCAGATCAAGGTCATCGGCGGGGAGAACCCCATTCTGGATTCCGAGGTGCCGGTCCGGCAGATTTTGGAGCAGCTCATCGCCAAGACGGGGCTGCCGCCCTTCCTGCTGGGGCTGAGCTGGTCCACCACGGAGCGCATGAGTGCCCAGCAGGCGGATCTGCTGACCAGCGAGCTTTGGGCCATCCGCCGGGCCGTGGAGCCGGTGATCCGGAGGATCTGCGGGGCCTTCCTGGTGCTGGAGGGGCTCGACCCGAAGGTGGAGATCGTGTGGGACGAGATCAGCCTGCAGGACATGGCGGAGACGGCGCGGGCAGAGCTGTACGCCGCCCAGGCCAGAAAGTTGACAGTTGACAGTTGACAGTTGGGAGGTAATGGGATGGAAGTAAAGAAAGAAGCGGCTGCGGTGGGCATCGGAGTGCCCACGGCGGCGCAGCTGGAGAAGATCAATGCTTTGGCGAAGGGGAGTCTGACGGGGGAGCAGGTGTATGTATTTTCCGTCAGGCTCTGCGACGATCAGGTGGACCGGGATTTTGAACGGTTCGATGGCGAAGCTCTGACGGAACTGGCGAAGCTGTTCGTGGGCAGGAGCGGCGTGGTGGATCACAAGTGGTCCGCCGAGCGGCAGCTGGCCCGGATCTTTGACACGGAGGTGCTGGAGGAGAACGGGGTCCGGTTCATCAAGGCCTGGGCCTACATCCGCCGGGGCGGCGCGGGCGACGAGTGGATCGCGGACATCGAGGCGGGCATCAAGAAGGAGGTGTCCGTGGGCTGCTCCATGGGCCGGTCTGTCTGCTCCATCTGCGGCGGGGAGTACGGCTCCTGCGGCCACCGCAAGGGGGAGTATTACGAGGGCGAGCTGTGCTGCGCCATTTTGCGGGAGCCGGTAGACGCCTATGAATTTTCCTTCGTGGCGGTGCCCGCCCAGCGCGACGCCGGAGTGCTGAAGGGCATGGGCCGCCGGGTCAGCCTGAAGGAGCTGGCGGAGGAATTCGGTGCCCAGGAGGAATACCGGGGCCTGTGGAAGCTCTCCCGGCTGGGCCAACAGTACCAGAAGCAGCTTTCCGACGAGGTGGTGCGGCTGTGCCTGATGCTGGGTCTGAAGCTGGAGGAGCCGGTCCTGCGCTGCGCCGTGGAAAAGCTGGCGGGCAGCGATCTGGTGCCCCTGCGGGATGCACTCCGGGAGCGGGCGGCGGAAAAATACCCCGTGCAGCTCCAGCTGGGCACCGTCCGGGGGGAAGAGGCCCTGGAGAGCGGGTATTTGATTTGAAAAGGTCCCAATACCACTGTCATTGCGAGGGCGAAGCCCCTCCCCGCAATGACAACAGTAGCGGGATAAAGCGTGTTTTTCGGCAAAAGCCGGAGAATATATCAATTTTTATGGAGGGAAAATCAATGAACGTTTCTTTTGAGGAGATCGGCCGTCTGGCGGTGACATTTGGTCAGAGCGGCTGCGAGGCTGGTCAGGTGTGCAAGGTCAGCCAGAGCGGCACCGTGGCGCCCTGCGCCGAGGGCGAGAAATTCTGCGGCGTCGTGGAGGGCGTCCGCGGGGAGTACGCCGCCGTGCAGGTGGCGGGCTTTGTGACCGTGGGCGTCAGCGGTGCGGTGGAAGTCGGTTATGTAAACCTGTGCGCCGACGGAAACGGCGGCGTCAAGGCGGGCGCAGGCCGGGAATATCTGGTGGTTTCCGTGCATGCAGACACCGCCGTCATCAAGCTGTAAGGAGGAAATGAAAATGGCATACGACAATCTCAGACTGGAAAAGGGCATGTACCGTCAGTC